>NZ_QRJA01000033.1:0-20422 GCF_003471405.1 Collinsella sp. AM20-15AC | reverse complement strand
GCGACGGACCTCGGGACGCTCTTACACCACGTCTGCGCGCGCCACCCCCGATCGCGACTCTGAAGAACGAAAATCGATGCACTTTTGGCCTCTGGCACCGATTTTTGAGGCCATTTGGCTGCCACCAAACTGGTAACAGTACTCATATTTGGCCCTTTTTGACCACCGGGTTTCCGGCAGGCCCCAAAAGCGGGCCCGAATCGCTCGATCCGGGCCCGCTGGGGGTAGCGAGCACAATCGAGGTGTAAGAAGCAAGAGAGGGCCATCGCCTAGAATCGTCAGCGCCTAGATATTCAACGAGAGGAAAGACAATGGTCCGCAGCGACATGCTACCCCAGCCGGACCGGGGGCTCGGCCTCGACCGGCCCCAGACCGAGGCATTTCACCGACGAGTTCAAGAGGAAGATAGTCGATCTCCACAACGCCGGAAAGCCCAGGCGCGAGGCCATGGACGAGTGCGACCTCGACAAGAGCACCGTGGAGAGGCGGGTCAAGTCGATAAACGAGACCGGCTCGCCGCGCGCCGCCGACAACCGCACGCCCGAGTAGAACCGGATCCTGGAGCCCGAGCGCGAGAACCGCAGGCTCCGGATGGAGGTCAACGTCTTAAGACGAGCGGCGCCAGCATACGCTCGGAAGTCAGGGCCATGGCGGCCAACGGGGGGCCGCTGCCCCATATCGGCGCAGCGCTGGCATCGAGGCCTTCTGACCTGTGTCAAGATTTCGGACACGCATGCTCGAGAAATCAAGCGGCCATAGGCATGGCCTCGAGCTTGGGCTCGGTTCTCTCGAAGAAGGCCGCCATGGCCTCGGCCGGCACCTTGTAGCCGATCGTCGAGCGGGGCCTTCGGCGGTTGTAGTACGCCTCGATGAACTCGACCACCGCGTGCTTGGCGGAATCCCTGGTCGGGAAGCTGCGCCTGTAGTACATCTCGTTCTTCAGCGTGGCGAGGAACGACTCGGCCACCGCGTTGTCGTGGCAGTTGCCGGTGCGGCTGCAGGACAGCCGCACGTCGTTGTCGCGCGCCCATTCGGCCAGAAGCCTGCTGGTGTACTGGGCGCCGCGGTCGGCGTGGAATATCGCGTTGCCGGCCACGTAGCCGCGCGATTTGGCCGACGCCAGCGCCGAAACCACGATGTCGGCGGTCATGCGCTCGGAGAGCGACCAGCCCACCACCATGCGGGTGTTGAGGTCGATGACCGTCGACAGGTACAGCCATCCCTCGCCGGTGCGCAGGTAGGTGATGTCGCCCACGAGCTTGTAGGTTGGAACGGGACTGGTGAAGTCGCGGCGCACCAGGTCGGGCCGGGGCCTGGCCTTCGGGTCGGGGATGGTGGTGCGCTTCCTGGCGTTGGGCGTGCAGCCGCGTATTCCCAGCTCGCGCATCAGCTTGCGCACCCTGTACAGGGTCAATCCGGAGAACTCGCCGGGCAGGAAGCATTTCACGAACCGGAAGCCGAACCTGCGGTCCGACTCCAGCCACACGCGCCGGACCGCCTCGCGCTCGGCCGACCAGTCTTCTCGCGGGCAGCCGTTGGAGAGCCACGAGTAGAAGCCCGATCGGCTCACGCCGAGCACGCGGGCCATCATTTTCACCGGGAATTCGGCCTTCTCCGCCAACATCATCCGGTAGCATGCGGCTACGCCTGGCTTTTGGCGAAGAAGGCCGCGGCTTTTTTCAAGAAGGCGTTCTCCATCTCGAGCTCGCGTATGCGCCTTTTCGCCTCGCGAAGCTCGCGGTCCTCGGCCTTGGGGTCGGGCCCGCCGGCAAGCTCGCGCCGGCGGTTCTGCACCCACTTGTTCACGGTCTTGGAATTCAGGCCCAGTTCTGCGCAGCATTCCGTTATCGGCCTGCCCGTCGAGATGATGTAGTCGACGGTCTCGCGCCTGAACTCGTCGGTGTACCTGGCGGCTGGGTTGGACATAGCATACCGTCCTCTCGGTCGTCGATGAATGCATTCTAAAGGATTGGGCCTCTAGCATGCGTGTCCGAAAAGACGATACAGGTCAGACAGCCCAATCAGACGTCGTCTCGAGCGCGTCCTCTGCACGGTCGAGCGTGCTTCTGGCCTTGGCACCCTGTTTGAACCACGAGCGCAGGTCCTCGAGCGTGCTGCCCGCTGCATACACCTTGATTTTGCGACCGCCTTTCGTGGTCACCGTGCAACGGTCGCCGCTCTCGCTGTTCTCGTGCGCCGTGACCTTCTTGAGATAATCGCGGCGGAACGCCACGACGCGGGCGTTGCTGATCTCGATGAACCAATCGTCGTCGACAAGCGAGGTGCCCGTGGCACCTCGGCTCGCCATCTCCTCGGCGAAGGAGAAACCGAGTTCGCGCTCCTGTCTGCCGATCTCGTAGATACCACGGGCGGGCATGCTGAGCATGAGCAGAGGCAGGAGTCCCCCTATGAACAGGAAGAGGCATGGGACGAGCAGGAGCAGACGAGCACCGGCGTCGGTGAAAACAGCCATGAAGGCGATCACGAGCGAGAAGACGAGCGCCATACCGTTGAAAACAATCGTCAACGGCTTGATGGCAGACCAACACAGACCCGCCTTGGTCATCGGGCCGTCAACAGCGTCCGAGACCTCGATGCCCTCTTCCTCCAGACGGGCGAGGAGGTTGAGCGAGCACACCCCCTCGAGGCTTATCGAGCAGAACTTCCGGTCGCCCTCGAACAGGTCGATCCTCATCATCTGCGTGTGAAGCGTTGCACGGGTGATGTTGCCAAACGTCGTCTCCTTGCGGATGCCGAAGGCGTTACGCGAGAGAATTCGCTCACCGTCCACGTCGATGCGCGGGATGCTCAGCAGGGCCCAGATGGCCATGCCCGCGAGCGCCATGGCGTGACCGAACCACACAAGTTCGTGGTCCCACTCGCCCAACGAGACGCCCTGCCAGACGTAGACACCCAGCATGAGCAGTTCGAACGCGACGGCGCAGCAGGCGATGATCGTGCGAATGGCAGCGGGCATGCGCACCGTGAAGCGATCGAGGCTGTCCGTCGCCTCACTGCGCTCGCGCGCGCCGCGACGGGCGACCCATGCAGTGAGCGGACCGACGATGAACACCACCATCGCCACGCGCAGGAACGATTCGAGTATGTCGCCCATATTAACCACCATCCCAATAGAAAACGTGAATTTGGGAGACTATAGCAAAGCAAAGCGGTCCGCACGGCATCGCCCGGGTGTTTTCGGCATACGGCGGAAACCAGCGGCAACGGACGTTGAGAACTCACCCAAAAGACGCGATTCGACCGAAGCGATTCTTCTTGACTTGGTCTCAATGTGATACGACATACGCCACTACCTGCGCGGTCTTGCGGCCCTGATCGAAGAGGGTCACACCGATGAGGCGCTCGAGCGTATCGACGCGCTTTGCGAGACCAACGACCGCACCGCTGTGCGCCGCTACTGCGCCAACGAAACGGTCAACATTGCGCTCTCGTCGCTTTCCGCGGACATCAACGCGCACGGCATCACCGCCGACCTGCGAGCCGCCGTGCCCGAAACCGTCCACGTGGGCGATGCCGATCTGTTCAGTGTGGTATCGAACGCCCTGGACAATGCCATCGACGCGGCGAGCACCGCCCCCGAAGGCAAGCGGTTTGTCGACCTGGACCTTCGCTACGAAGACGGTCAGCTTCTATTGCTGGTTTCCAACACGTTTGGCCGTGCGCCGCACATGGTCGACGGCATGCCCGTGGCTCAGCACACTGGGCACGGCTTTGGCACCAAGAGCATTAAGCTTGCCGTCGAGCGCATGAACGGCAACTGCCAGTTCCGCATTAACGGCGATCGGTTTGAGCTGCGCGCTGTGATGTAAGGGCGCGGGCGCGACGGATTTGCGTTCCGCGGGTACGGCTCGCCCGCTCGGGGTCGTTTGTCGACGCGGGCTCGCTACAGCGGAGCGGCCGCCGGAGTCAGCTGCTTGATGTAGGCCCACATGCGCTGCTTAGCGGCCTTGTCGGTGAGTGCCGCCTCAAAACCGTCGAGCGCGAGCACGCGGCGACCCTGCACATGAGCGACCAAGCCGGGCTTGAGCATGGCGGTGTCGAAGTCATCGATCGCCACGAGCATATCGGCGTAGGTCTCGCGCATGGCGTCAGCCGCGTTGTTGTCGAGCAGTAGCACCGCCTCGGGGTCCAAAGCCTCAAGCGCCTCACGGAACAGCTCGCACGGCAGCGTCTCGCCCACCGCGACCGCTCCGTCACCCACGCCGGCGACGCTTGCCAGCACGCAAAAATCCTCGGGCGCGTAGCCGATGGCCCCAAGCGCCTTGCGCAACGCCGCGCCATCCGGGCCAGCGGCAAGCTCGCCACCCGAACGCTCGGCCTCGTCCAAATCGCCTTTGACCAGCACGATCGGCGAGCACGCGTTGCCCGCGATACGCACGCCACGGACCGCAAGCGATGCAAGCTCCTGCTCGGCCGCCTGGGCGATGGCTTCTTTTTTCTGGCTTTGTGACGTGGACATGCGCTCTCCAATCGTTTGCGTGCCCACCATTATATAAAAGAGCCGCCTGCGAGTGGTTGCTTTGCGGGCGGCTGGGTATAAGCACGGTCGTACTGAGTTTTACGCGGCCAAGCCGCGTCACATTATGGAGGTCACCATGGCTGACATTAAGCAGATTACCCCCGAGAACTTCGATTCCGTCGTTAGCGACAGCCTGCCCGTGCTGGTCGATTTTTGGGCACCGTGGTGCGGGCCCTGTCGATCCCTCTCGCCCATCGTTGACGAGGTTGCCGATGAACTGGCGGGCAAGCTTGCCGTTGCCAAATGCAACGTCGACGACAACCAGGACCTGGCCATGAAGTATGGCGTCATGAGCATCCCCACGCTGATTGTGTTTAAGAACGGCGAGGAGATTGACCGCTCGGTTGGCGCTCTGCCCAAGGCGAGGCTGCAGGCGCTGCTGGAGAAACATCTGTAATACGCTTGTTACATGTTGCCGTCTGCCTGCCGTCCATGAGCGCTTTTACGCCGCTCGCCGGACTTCTGAATGCACCGAGTGCAACCACGGATAGTATGGTAGTCACAAACAGCCCCCAGTGAACGGGTGCGGGTCGCACAGACTCGCACCCGTTTTCTTATGCAGCTGCGCGCAAAGCGGGCGTAGTAAAATCTGAACCACTGAACTACCCCATACAAAAGGAGATTTCCCATGCATGATGTTGGAATGAACATGAGCCAGCTTGCCATGAGCGTCAAACAGGTCGACGACACCATCGAGCTCGCTCACGAATGGAGCCATCAGTTGCTGCATGCGACCGAGAATTTTGACATGGAGCGCATCGGCGCCAAGCTCGAGGCCGCCATGGCCGCGTTGCACGAGGCGCATGACGCGCTCGAGGGCTACGAGGAAGCCATCGAGGCCGACCACAACTCCGTCGGCTCCGTGAAGCTGGTGTAAGGTGGCCGAACACGAGCACGGCTGCGGGTACGAGCACGAGCATCCGCACGGGGCGGACGGTGACGCGGGCTGCCACTGTAGTGGCTCCGGCTCCGAGCTGGTCCGTTTTTCGGTTACCGCACCGGATGACCTGCTGCGCCGTTTTGACGAACAGATCGCGCGCCGCGGCGACGTGGCCAACCGCTCCGAGGCCGTGCGCGACCTGATTCGCGCCTCGATCGCCAAGGAGCAGATGCGCACGCCCGACGAGCATGTTATCGGGTCGCTCACCATGATCTACGACCACCATACCGGCGACCTGACGCGCCGTCTGGACGAAGTGCAGCACGACTACACCGACGAGATCGTATCGACCATGCACGTGCATCTGGATCACCACAACTGTCTGGAGATCCTGGCACTCAAGGGTCGCGGCGAGCGCGTCTACGAACTAGCCGACCGCCTGCTGGGCCTGCGCGGCGTTAAGCACGGCGAGCTCACCTGCGCCGCCACCAGGCAAAGTCTGGGGCTATAGCGGGATTTCCCGCAGCGCACCTGCCAAAAAGGGACAGGTTTGTTTTGGCAGGTTTAGCGTTTTACCTACCAAAATAAACCTGTCCCTTTTTGGTCGGTTTTGATGAGGAGTGTCGCATGCGGCATGTGCATATTCATGTAACGGGCATTGTGCAGGGCGTTGGCATGCGACCATTTGTGTATCGCGAGGCCATGGCGCATGGCATTTGCGGATGGGTGCTCAACGCGGGCGACGGCGTGCACATCGAGGCGCACGCTCCGGCCGATGCGCTCGATGCTTTTGCTGCCGCGCTTTCTGAGCATGCGCCTGCGGCAGCCCGCGTAGAGCATGTCGAGGTTGTGGGCTTGGGGCCTGGCGGTTGGAGCGCTGCCGATGAGCAGGGCTTTCGCATTGTGGCATCGCAGGACCAGACCGCGCACACGACGCTCGTCTCGCCCGATATCGCTACCTGTGACGATTGTCTGCGCGAGTTGTTCGATCCCGCCGACCGACGCTATCACTACCCCTTTATCAACTGCACTAACTGCGGCCCACGCTTTACCATCATCCGATCGTTGCCTTATGACCGAGCGGCCACGTCGATGGATTGTTTTCCCATGTGTCCCAAGTGTGCCGCGGAGTATGCCGACCCACTCGACCGGCGTTTTCACGCGCAACCCGATGCCTGCTTTGATTGCGGGCCGCATATTACGTGGCGCGAGGCTGTGAACGGCGATGCGTGCGGGAATTCGTCCGCGACACCGGCCGTCGGCACCACACGCGCGGCCAGCGACGCCATTATCGACCGCTGTGTTGAGCTGCTGGCCAACGGCGGTATCGTCGCCATCAAGGGACTGGGCGGATTCCATCTATCCTGTGACGCCGCCAGCGAGCAGGCGGTGGCCGAGCTGCGCCGTCGCAAACACCGCAGCAACAAACCACTTGCCGTCATGGTGCGCGACCTTGCCGACGTTGAACGCCTATGCCATGTCAGCGACGTTGAGCGCGGCTTGCTGGCCGGCAGCATTCGCCCCATTGTGCTGCTGCGCCGACGTGCTGTTTGCGAGAGCGGCGGCTCCCCCAACGCCTTCGCGCTCGCGCCGTCCGTCGCGCACGACCTGCCCGAGCTTGGTGTTATGCTCCCCTACACCCCGCTTCAGCATCTGTTGCTTGCCGCGGCAGAAACCCGCGGCATGCACGCGCTCGTCATGACCAGCGGAAACCTGAGCGAAGAACCCATCGAGACCGACGACGACTTTGCCTGGGAGCGCCTCGTTGCCGCCGGCATTGCCGACGCGCTGCTCGGCAACGATCGAGCGATTCTCTCGCGCTATGACGATTCCGTGGTGCGCGTGGTCGACGGCGTCGTTATGCCCGTTCGCCGCGCTCGCGGATATGCACCCCAGCCGCTGCCGTTGCCGGCGCTCGACGGCGCTCCGTCCTGCGTGCTCGCTTGCGGGCCACAACAAAAGGCCACGATTGCGCTCACGCGTGAAGGGACGAACGGCGAGGCAACCTGTTTTGTGTCGCAGCATATCGGCGATGTTGAAAACGGCGGGACCTTCGATGCCTGGAACGCCGCGCGCACGCGCTTGGAAAACCTCTTTGACCTGGCGCCTGCCGCCTTGGCATGCGACATGCATCCCAGCTATCTGTCGAGCCAGTGGGCGCGCGAACAGGCGCGAAAATGCAATCTGCCGCTCGTCGAGGTGCAGCACCATCATGCGCACATCGCGAGCGTGATGGCCGAGGCCATCGCCGCGGGCCAGCTCACAACCGACGCGCGCGTCCTTGGCATCGCCTTTGACGGCACCGGCGCCGGTACCGATGGGACCATTTGGGGCGGCGAGTTTCTTGTTGCCAGCCTTGGCGGCTTTGAGCGCGCCGCGCATTTGCGCACCTGGGCGCTCCCCGGCGGGGCGGCCTCCGTGCGCGACGCCCGCCGCAACGCCTTTGCCCTGCTCAGTGAGCTCGGCCTGCTCGAGCACCCAGGCGCCGCTCGGCTTTTGGACAGCCTCGACGAGCAAACGCGCAGCGTGACAGCCACCATGATCGAGCGCGGCATCAACAGCCCGCATACCAGCAGCATGGGGCGTCTCTTTGATGCCGCGGCAGCAATTCTGGGCATCTGCGACAAGGCAACCTACGAGGGCGAACCCGCCATAGAATTCGAAGCCGCCGCCTGGCGCGCGCTCAGCAGTGAAAGTGCCTGCCCTACCGGCAATATGGCCAGCTTTTCCGTAACCGAATCATCCCGTCCGGACGACTGCCATGTTCTGAACTCCAGACCGCTTTTTGAGGCGCTTTTGGAGGGAATCAGGACCGGCGTGCCCGCCGGCAGGCTCGCGCTCGGGTTCCACATCGCCATCGCGCGCTCTTCGGCACGAATCGCACACGAAATCTGCGCGCGCGAAGGCATCGATACCGTCGCGCTCTCGGGCGGCGTGTTCATGAACCGACTTTTGCTTCAGCTCCTCACCCGCAATCTTAAAGACGCAGGCCTTACGGTCTTGATTCCCCAAACCGTGCCCGTTAACGACGGCTGCATCGCCTACGGTCAGGCCGCCATCGCTCGCGCCCGCCTCGCGCAGACAGCATCGCGATAGGCTGTTTTGCCAGCCTGCGCGCCGCCGTCTCACAGGTGTAACGCGTTTGCTCGTGACTTCCGCGAGCGCTACCATCAACTGATGGGTAATTAGGCGCCTATCCAGCGCAAAACGTATAAAAGGGGAACATTATGTGCCTTGCCGTTCCCGGTAAAGTGGTCAAACGCGACGACGACCTTAAGGCGACCGTCGACATGATGGGCATCGAGCGCCCCGTTTCGCTGCGCCTCGTGCCGACGGCACAGGTAGGCGACTATATTCTCGTGCACGCCGGCTTTGGCATTCAGATTGTCGACGAGCAGGAAGCCCAAGAGACACTCGAGCTCGTCAATACCATGACCGAGCTGGCCGAAGAGGACCAGCTCGCCACCAACCCGGCCGAGGCATACTAGTGGCGGCGGCGCAGCCGGTTCGCTCCGGTATCGACTTTTCGGCATTTCGCGACCCCAGGCTGGCTCGCGAGCTCATCGATCGCATTCATGAGCTTGTCGGCGACCGCACCATCAACCTTATGGAAGTCTGCGGCACGCATACCGCGAGCATCGGGCGCTATGGTTTTCGCTCCATTATGCCTGCCGGGCTCAAACTGCTGAGCGGTCCGGGTTGCCCCGTCTGCGTTACCGCCAACCGCGATATCGACCATGCAATCGCGCTCGCCAAGATGGACGGCGCCATCATCACCACCTTTGGCGACATGATGCGCGTGCCCGGATCGTCCACCTCGCTTGCCGCGCAAAAGGCCGCGGGGCGCGATATTCGCATTGTGTACTCCCCACTCGATGCACTCGATATCGCCGAACACAACCCCGATCGCCCGGTCATCTTTATGGGCGTCGGCTTTGAGACCACGACGCCCACCATCGCCGCCGCCATTTTGGAGGCCGATGCACGCGGACTCCAAAACTTCTCGGTCTACTGTGCTCACAAGACCACGCCGCCGGCTCTGCGTGCGATCTCCAACGACCCCGAGACGACCATCGACGGCTTTATCCTGCCTGGTCACGTCGCTACCATCACAGGCCTGGCCCCCTTTGGCTTTTTGGTCGATGAGTTCGAGACCCCCGGCGTGGTCACGGGATTTGAACCGGTCGATATCCTGCAGGGCATCTGCATGCTGGTCCAGATGGTTGTCGAGGACAGGCCCGCAATCGACAACGCCTACCGTCGCGGCGTCAATGCGAACGGCAACCCCGTGGCGCGCCAGCTGGTCGAGCAGGTATTTGAGCCATGCGATACCACATGGCGCGGATTGGGGCCGATTGCCAACTCGGGCCTTTCCATCCGTCCCGAGTTCTCGCGCTTTGATGCCCGCGTTCGCTTTGACGTGCCCGTTGAGGCGACGGTCGAGCCGCGCGGATGCCGCTGCGGCGACGTGCTGCGCGGGGCCATTACGCCGAGCAGCTGCCCGCTCTTTGGCCGCACCTGCACGCCCGAGCACCCCGTCGGCCCGTGCATGGTGAGCTCCGAGGGCAGCTGCGCGGCGTACTACCGCTACCGCGACTAGCCCGGACACACCCACATACTGGCACCACCCACGATTGGAGTTTTGGATATGTCCCATAGCATCACCGATAGCACCGTCCTGTTGGGCCACGGCTCCGGCGGGCAGATGATGAAGCGCATCATCGACGAAGTCTTTTTGGATGCCTTTGGCTCGCCCGAGCTGCTTGCGGGCAACGATGCCGGCGTCGCCGCGCTGCCCGCGAGCGGGCGCATCGCCATGTCGACCGACAGCTTTGTGGTCTCGCCGCAGTTCTTCCCCGGTGGCAACATCGGCCGCCTCGCCGTGTGCGGAACCGTCAACGACGTCGCGACCTCGGGCGCCAACGTGCGCTACCTATCGTGCGGTTTTATCCTCGAAGAGGGCTACCCCATGGACAAGCTCCACCAGATTGTGCAGACGATGGCCGAGACCGCACGCGAGGCCGATGTGCGCATCATCACCGGCGACACCAAGGTGGTCGAGCGCGGCGGGGCCGACAGCGTCTACATCAATACCGCCGGGGTGGGCGAGGTGCCCGAGGGCGTGGCGCTCAGCGGCGCCAACTGCCAGCCTGGCGATGTCATCCTGGTGTCGGGTACACTCGGCGACCACGGCATCGCCATCATGAGCCAACGCGAGGGTCTGGCGTTTTCGAGCACCATCGAAAGCGATGCCGCGCCGCTCAACCACCTGATCGCCGACGTACTGGCCGCAGCGCCCGACACGCGCTGCCTCCGCGACCCCACGCGCGGTGGCCTGGCGTCCACACTCAACGAGTTTGCTCAGGCCAGCGGCGTTACCATGGAAATCGACGAGGACGATGTACCCGTGCGCCCCGACGTGCAGGCAGCCTGCGAGATGCTCGGCTACGATGTGCTGCAGGTGGCAAACGAGGGCAAGATGGTCGCCGTGGTGCCGGCCGAGCAGGCCGATGCCGCACTGGCCGCCATGCGCGCCGCCCGCTACGGCGAGAACGCCGCCATCATCGGCCGCGTGCTGCCGCTTGCCGAGGGCGCCCGTCACGCCGTGCGCGTACGCACCGGCTGGGGCTCGACCCGTATCCTCGACATGCTCGTAGGAGAGCAGCTGCCGAGGATTTGCTAACGACAAAGGCTCAGGGCTATTAAAGATATTCAGATTCCAAACATGCCCGGCACGCATGCCCAGTATCATGGGGTGCGTTTTACAACTCAAGCGGCAGGAGCACCCATGGCAGCAGCTTTTTCCCATGTGATCTTTGACCTGGACGGCACCATTCTCAACACGCTCGAGGACCTGGCGGCCGCCGGCAACCATACCTGCGAGACGCACGGCTGGCCCACGTTTGCCGTAGACGAGTACCGCTACAAGGTGGGAAACGGCATGCTCAAGCTGGTCGAGCGCTTTATGCCCGCCGAGTATGCGGGCGACGGTCGCGCCTTTGAGCAGACGCTTGCCGAGTTTAGGGCTTATTACGGCGAGCACAAGGAGGACCACACCGCCCCCTATGCCGGTACGATCGAGATGCTCGACCGCCTGCGCGCCGCGGGTGTGCAGCTTGCCGTGCTCACTAACAAGGACCACGTCTCGGCGGCTCCGCTTATCGAGAAGTATTTTGGTTCCGAGCGCTTTGCGCTGGTACAGGGCCGTGTCGATGCGTTTCCGCCCAAGCCCGAAGCGCCCGTCACGCTGCATGTAATGGAGGAGCTGGGCGCCGATCCGGCGACCACGCTCTATGTGGGCGATTCCAACGTTGATGTTCTGACCGGTCACAACGCTGGCCTCAAGAGCGCCGGTGTCACCTGGGGCTTCCGCGGCCGCGCAGAGTTGGAAGCCGCCGGCGCCGACTACGTGGTGGACACCCAGGACGAGCTCGCGGCGCTGATTCTGGGCGAGTAACGAGCGACACTGCTTAACGCAGCTGCGACAATTCTTCCGCGCGGAAAGCGCATCCCGTTTTGAAGCTCCGGAATGGGATGCGCTTTCCGTTTGAGGCGCATCAGGGAAACCGCATCCCGTTTCAGAGCAATATTCCGGGTCGCGGTTTCCGCAACCCGCCCCATCCGGAAACCGCGACCCGGAATTCGGCCAAAAAACCGGGTCGCATTTTCCCGAGCATTTGATACGGCGTTGATACAAGGAGTGTCCCCAACTGCCGGCAGAAAAGGAACGTCCCCAAGTGCCGCCTCAATGACTACCATGGCAACGCCGCAGGTAGAGGACGGGCAGCGAGCGGGCACCAGTGCGAACAAATTGGCATGAAAAGAGGACGGTATAGACCTTCTGGTCATGCCGTCCTCTTTGAATGACAAGTTGTCGCTCTGGTGCCCGCGCAGCGTCGGGCAGTTACGGCGTTTGGTAAAACGCCGCAACGAACTACCGCGTAACTCCCCTAGCTCATCATCGCATTCATCATCTCGGTGGTTGCGGAATCGTCAGCAGACCACTCGCCATCGTCATTGGCGGTGTACTTGAAGGTAACCTTGGTGTCCTTGGTCTTAGCGGCCTTGGTCACGTCGACCATGACCTGGCCGGCCATCTTGTACAGGTCGTCCTCGGAAGGCATCGTATCGAGCGCCGCGATCTTCTCCTGATACTGGGTGGCGAAATCTTCAACGATCTTGTTCATGGACTTGCAGGTAATGGTGACATCGGCAGTCGCGGTGCCCTTGTCCTCGTCGACCGTCACATCGCCGATCTTGTAGTCAAAACCCTCGAGATAGCTCTTGGCGTACTCCTTGGGATCGATGCCCAGCTGCTCGAACTCGTCGCCCGAGGCCTCTTCCAGGCCGGCGAGGAAGTCGTCGCCGCCGTTCTTGACCTCGTCAAACTGCGTCGTAAGATCCTCGGTGATGAGCTCCTCAACCGAAGGACCTCCGCAGCCGGAAAGCACAACCACGCACGCGACCAGAACAGCCATCAGGGGCGCAAGCAGCAGCTTCTTCTTCATGACATTCCTCCCAACAAGCGGCACCGCGCTTCCCGACGCGGTGCGCGTCGTAACAATAAGGCCATACTAGCCGATAACGAACACCCCCGGCAAAGCAAAGGCGCAGTCGGCTCGATTTAACGTCCGAACGGTTTACCGGTCCGCCCAACGCGCAATAAAACGTTCCGCCGCATTGCAATAAAAAAGGGCGGCCGGATAACCCGACCACCCCAAAACACCCTTATGTTGCCGCAGACTACTTGCGGACGACCTTGACGATGGCATCGCCAGCGGAGACAGCGGAGTCAGCCTCGACGGCGAGCTCGACGTCGGCGAACTCGGCGGTGTTGGACACAGCCACGACGACGCAGTCCTTGTAGCCGGCAGCGGCGATCTTGGCGCGGTCGATCTTGAGCATGGGCTGGCCAGCCTTAACGACATCGTCGGCCTTGACGAAGCCCTCGAAGCCGTCGCCGTTCATGTTGACGGTATCGACGCCAACGTGCACCAGAACCTCGATGCCGCTATCGGACTGCAGGCCCACGGCGTGACCCATGGTGACGGTCACCTTGCCGTCGCAGGGAGCGTAGACCAGATCGTCCTCGGGCCACACGGCGCAGCCCTTGCCCAGGACCTCGCCGCCAAAGACGGGATCGGGCACATCGGCCATCTTGATGACCTTGCCCTTGACGGGCGAGCACAGCACGTCGGCGCCGGCAGAAGCAGAGATGGAGGACGGAGCAGCGGCAGTCGCGGGCTCAGCCTTCTTCTTGAACATGTCAAACAGACCCATACGTTTTCTCCTCTTGATTAAGCGCAACGTTGTGCGCATGCCTATGGTGATTATAGTGCCAAATGGTTCAAATGCTAAGGTGGGGACTCGAATCGCGAGCCCATCCCAACGCTTTTCCCCGGTGGCACTCATATTGTCGATTAATCCAGGCCCTCGGCACCGTTGGACTTGATGATCTTCTGGTAGGCGTAGAAGCTGTCCTTGCGGCGGCGCTCGTAGGTACCGGTGCCGTCGTCGTACTTATCGACGTGGATGAAGCCATAGCGCTTGCGCATCTCGCCGGTGCCGGCGGACACCAGGTCGATGGGACCCCACCAGGTGTAGGCGATCAGGTCGACGCCGTCGGCAATGGCCTCGCCCATGGCCTTGATGTGGCTCTGCAAGTAGGCGATGCGGTACGGATCGTGGATGGAACCGTCCTCCTCGACCTCATCGTAGGCGCCCATGCCGTTCTCGACCACCATCAGCGGAATCTCGTAGCGGGCGTAAATCTCGTTGAGGGCGATGCGCAGGCCCAGCGGATCGATCTGCCAGCCCCAATCGGTGGACTCCAGATAGGGGTTCTTGCCGCCAAAGGTCATGTTGCCCTCGGTCATCTCGTGATCCCTGTGGGTGCCCACGGTGCCGGACATGTAGTAGCTAAAGGTGTAGAAATCGACCTTGCCGTCGGCGATATCCTGCAGGTCACCGTCCTCCATCACAAGCTCGACATCGTTCTCGGCCCAGAAGCGCTTGGCATAGAACGGATACTTGCCGCGCACCTGCACGTCGGAGCAGTACCAGTTCATGGTATTCATCTCCTGCTGCGTGGCGAACACGTCGGCCGGATCGCACGTGGCGGCATAGGAGAGGATGAAGCAGTCCATGTTGCCCATCTTAAACTGCGGATAGTGCTCGTGGGCATAGCGCACGACGCGGCCGCTGGCGACAAACTGGTGATGCAGGGCCTGCATACGGGCCTGCGGCGTGGTGTGGACCGCCGAAGCCGGGCCCTCAAAGCCCTGGATCATGCTGGTCCCAAAGAGGTTGCCCATGTCCTGGGTGCCGCAGTTGATCTCGTTGAAGGTGAGCCAGAACTTGACCTTGTCCTGATAGCGGTCGAAGACGGTCTGGCAGTACTTCTCAAAGAAGCCGATGAGCTCGCGGCTCGCCCAGCCGTTGTATTTCTCGACCAGGTGATAGGGCATCTCGTAGTGCGACAGGGTCACGAGCGGCTCGATATTGTGAGCGCGCAGGCAGTCGAAGACGCGGTCGTAAAAGGCGAGGCCGGCCTCGTTGGGCTCGGCGTCGTCGCCGTTGGGGAAGATGCGGCTCCAAGAGATGGACATGCGGAACATGTTGAAGCCCATCTCGGCGAACAGCGCGATGTCCTCCTCGTAGTGATGGTAGAAATCGATGCCGTCATGATTGGGGTAGAAGCGGTCGGGGTCGATGTCGATCGTGATCTGACGCGGCTCCTTGTAGCTGCCGCCCAAGAAATGGTCGTCGACCGAAGGACCGCGGCCGTCCACGTTCCAAGCGCCCTCAAACTGATTGGCGGCCGTGGCGCCACCCCAATAGAAACCCTCGGGGAACTTGATGTTTGCCATGAGCATCTCCTTTGCATTGCGGGTCGATAGGCCGAGTATCGCCCACGCACGCGACAGACAGGGGCAGGGGTGCCAAACCCGACACTTCTTTTCGCAGACGCGCGCTGCAACAGCGCTGCAGCTGAAACTTTTTGACACCGAAGGAGCGAAGACGATCCGCTCCGCGCTTACCGGCGGTATGCCGCGGGGGTGCAGCCATACTTGTCGTGAAACTTACGGTAGAAGAAGCTCATGTTTTCATAGCCCACCGCATGCGCAGCCGCCCCGGCCGTGGCGCCGCCGCACAGAAGCTCGGCCGCACGTACCAGGCGTCGCTCCTGCACAAGCTGCCTAAAGGTCTTGCCCACATGCCGCTTGAGGAGCGCCGTCGCATAATTAGGGCTCAAGCCAAACTCCGCCGCCATCCCCTCGAGGGAGCACGCGGCGAATTCGCGATCGATATAGCCGAGCATTCCCGTCACCAGGGCAGTGGGCCCCGCCGCGCCGTCCGCCGCGCCGCGCACCAGCTCGCGCTCGTAGCAATCCATGAGCTCGGCCAAAAACAGCTGAAACAGACGCAAGACGATCTCGGGACCGTTGGGGCTCGGGTCGTACAGCTCGCAGAGCATCTCCTGCATGTAGCGCCGAATCCGACGGCTCTCGCCGCAATGAAAACGGACATGGCCCCGATGGTCCGTCTCGCTGTTGAGCGCGTTGAACAAAAACCGCGAGACCGCGCTCTCGCGCGAGAGGCTCGACTCGAGACTCCGGCGCAAAAAAGAGCGTGAAACGGTCATGCTTAGCATGATGTCGTCCTCACCAAGCGCCGCCACGGCATGCGGGCAGAGGGCGTCGAGCAAAAGCACCTCGTTGCGGCCCAGCTCGAGCCTCTCCCCCGCCACCGTCTGCGGGCAGCGTCCGCGATACACATAGCTCAGCTCCACGTAATCATGCACGTGCTCGGGAACTGCATTAAAGCGCGAGTTTTTCCTTATCGTCAGGCCACGCGGCATGCCGGGCTGGGCATAGGCAAACCCTGGCTGCCCAATCTTGCGCACTGGGCATCCGTCGATTTCGACATGCTCGGTCATAATCGACCAATCAAATGCCATGCCGTCTTTATAAGCGATCTCACTGGTGCTCAGTTCGCTGAGCCTACGCTCGAGCTCGTCGATCTCCATGGCTTGCCAATCGTTGATTTGGTCATAGTTCGTCGTGATTCAGATATTAGCAGAACGCGCCGACGCGTCCATAATCTGTGCTATGCAGCAGATCGATCGAGCCAAGGAGGATCCATGACCGCGTACTATCAGCAGGTGCTCGAGGGCACATACGACAACCACGTGCTTCCGTTTTTGTGGATGAAGGGCGAGAGCCATAAGACCATTGCCGAGTATCTGGAAAAGATCGCCGGCGCCGACATCCACGAGGTCTGTCTCGAAAGCCGCCCACACCCCGATTTTTGCGGCGAGGGCTGGTGGCGCGACTTGCGCTTTGTCATTGACGAGTGCAAGCAGCTGGGCCTTAAGCTCTGGATCTTGGACGACGCGCACTTCCCCACGGGCTTTGCCAACGGCGTCGTCAAGGAAGCCGTGCCCGAGCTCCGCAAGATCGTGCTCACGCACCGCACGTTCGACATCGTGGGCCCCACGTCCGCCGCAAGCATCGCGCTCGCCAACATGCTCGACAAAACGGAGCGCTTCCACGGCGTGACATTTATGCAGGACGGCAGCCCCGTCGACGTCGCTTACCGAGTAATCGACGATGTAGACGGCAACCCCAGCCGCCTGGTCTTCGATGCACCTGCGGGCCTCACACAGGCATGCGTGATGTTCACGAGCGGCAAGACCTCCTACAACGAGGACTACATCAATATGGTCGACCGCGCCTCGGTGGCGCCGCTCATCGATGCTGTCTACGAGCCGCATTTTGAGCATCTGGGCGATGAGTTTGGTAAGACGATCCTGGGCTTTTTCTCCGATGAGCCCGGATTTGCCAACGAGAAGGGCACCACGGGCCCCGATGGCATCTCGGACACGCTCATCGGCAAGGCCACCGCGCCCCTACCCTGGTCGGCCGAGCTTGAGCGTCGCCTACGCGCGGCACTGGGCGAGCGCTACCTGGCCGAGCTCCCGCACCTGTGGGACCGCGAGCCGGCCGGCGCGCACGTACGCCACGTCTATATGGACATCGCGAGCACCCTCTATAAGGAGTGCTTCTGCGACCAGCTCGGAGACTGGTGCCGCGCGCACGGCGTGCAGTACATCGGCCACGTTATCGAGGACAAGGACTGTCACGCGCGCCTGGGCGTGGGCGCCGGGCACTACTTCCGCGCCGTGGGCGGTCAGGACATGGCGGGCGTCGACATCGTGATCAACCAGCTGGTACCCGGCATGGACCGCGGCCTTCACAGCTACGGACGCGGCGTGTGGGACCTCGAGTTCTATAACTACGTGCTGCCCAAGCTGGGCTCCTCGGCAGCACACCTCGACCCCAAAAAGCAGGGGCGCTGCATGGCCGAGGTCTTTGGCGCATTTGGATGGCACGAAGGCCTACGCGAGATGAAGTGGATCGCCGATCATTTTTTGGTGCGCGGCGTCAATTGGTTTGTGCCGCATGCCTTTAGCATGGCCGCCTTCCCCGACTGGGACTGCCCGCCGCATTTCTATGCGCATGGCCAAAACCCCCAGATTGCACACTTTGGGCAGCTCATGAGCTACATGAACCGTACGGCGAGCCTGCTGAGCGGCGGGCGCGCAACGACCCCGGTCGCGCTTCTCTACCATGCGGACGCCGAGTGGGCAGGCGAGGCGAACTTTATGCAGCATGCCGCCTCCGAGCTTTTGCGCGCGCAGGTCGACTTTGACATCGTGCCGGCAGAGGCATTTGAGGACGCAGGGCGCTATGCCATTGAAATTGCCGCAGACGGTAGCGGCTTTAGCGTGAACGGCCAGGCATACCGCTGCCTGGTGATGCCCGGAGCCGAGTTTGTCGGCGGAGCCGTGCTCGACTTTGCCGCGCGTGCCGCAGCCGCAGGTGTTGCCGTGTACGCGCTGGATGAGTTGCCGAACAAGCGCTACGACGGTGACACTGCAGGCCGCGAGGGCTTTGCCTCCCTGGATGCAGCCGCGGTCGCCGACATCAAGCTCCTGGCGACCACCGAGCTCGCAGACACACTTGCCAATACCGGCATGCAGACCGTGGTTTGCGCCGAGCCCCAGCCCTGGCTGCGCGCACTGCGCTACGAGCGGGCGGGCGAGAGCTATCTGATGCTCGTCAACGAGCATCCCAAGCAGGGTATCTCCACTCAGATTGCGCTTGCCGACGGCACACCCGTTGCAGGCGCGCGCCTCGACCTGCTCAACGGCACCGAGCCCGCCGCCTTTGACGGCACGCTCGAGCTGGCTCCCTACGAGAGCTGCATCGTGGTCCTTGGGGCTACAGGTTCCGTTGCTGTGGCAACCGCCGAAGACGAAGCCACATGCGTCGACGGGCCCTGGGCGGTTGCCTTCTCTGCCCCTGGCACCGATGCCTTTGGCGAGTCTGTTGAGCTTGCAGACCTGCACGACCTTTCCTCGGCCGAGTTCCCCGGCAAGGCCGGCACATTCCGCTACCGGGCCTCCTTTGTCCTGGGCGAAGCGGCCACCCGCACCGTCATCGACCTTGGCGAGGTCTTTGAGACCGCAGCCGTCACCCTCGACGGCAAATCCCTCGGCACCCGCATCTGTCCGCCTTACCGCTTTGAGGCCGCCGCACTTTTAGCCGGCGAGCACGCGCTTACGATCGATATCATCAACACCCTCGACCACGCCGTCCCCGACATGTTCGGCATGACCGAGCCCTCCGATCCCAGCGGCCTCTTGGGGCCCGTACGCGTGCTCGGGTAACGCCCCGGGCGCAAACGGCCCAACAAGGACAGCGCCCCTATGTTGAGCCCGCACAGCGTCGAGCGGTCCGTCGTTCATAGACCGGCGGACCAAAACTCCCAGCCAAGCCGAACGTTTTATTTATCGCTATGATTGGTTTATCGCGACGCAAACGCATAGGAGCCATATGGATATCAGGCGAAAGATCACGCAGGGCAAAAGCCTCACCCCCACCGAGCAACAACTTGGGCGAACGGCCCTCGCCATGGGCGAGGATGTGCGCGGGCTTTCCATTAAGGAATTTGCCGCGCGCGCCAACGTTTCGGTCGCGAGCGTTCACCGCTTTTGCAAAAAGCTCGGCCTCGAGGGCTTCAAAGACCTCAAGGTCGAGCTCATCCGCCAGGCGACCGAGGCGGGCAACCGGCGCGACGTGGACATCAACTTTCCCTTCGATGCCACCTCCACCCCTGCGCAGGTGATGGAGCGCATGGAGGGGCTCTACCAGACCACCTTGGCCGAAACGCAGGAGCTGCTCGACCCTGCACAGCTCGACCACGCCGCCAAGCTCATCATGCGCGCCGGCACCGTGGACATCTACACGGGCTCGCATAACCTGTATCCAGCGGGAATGTTCCGCGATCGCCTGCTTTCCGCCGGCAAAAGCGCGACGTGCCACGACAGCGTCGAGGCGCAGGTGCGCACGGCACTCGCCTCGGGTCCCGACCATGTGGCAATCATCATCTCCTACAGCGGCCTTGCCCCCAACCTCAAGGAGATCTTGCCGATCCTTAGCAGTCGACATGTCCCGGTCATCGTCATCGGCACGCCGTACTGTGCCCGCATTCACCCCGGCTTTGCCGCCTATCTCACGGTAAGCGACCACGAGAGCATGACGCACCGCATCACGCAGTTCGCCAGCCATATCGCCGTGCAATACGTACTCGATTCGCTCTATAGCAGCTACTTTGCCAAAGATTACGCCCGCTGCTCCGAGTTCCTAGAGCGCTCGTTCCCCTACACCCGCCTGCCCGGACTCAAGTAGCGACGAGCGTGGATTTTTGGACACTCAGATAACGAGCGTGGATAATCTCCCACTTTGAGCCCGCACACAGGCCAAACCCGGGAGATTATCCACGCTCATTTCAGACTGATCATTGGGGACGTTCTTAAACGACTAGTCAAACAGGAACGTCCCCAAGTGCCGCATTTGGAGCAAGATGACGCCGCAGGCAGAGGACGGGCAGACACTATGACCCAATCCAGGGGCACGGAAACGACAGGAGCCCCC
>NZ_QRJA01000032.1:0-20551 GCF_003471405.1 Collinsella sp. AM20-15AC | reverse complement strand
TCGGCGTGTTCGGGGCCGTGCTCGCCGTCGCCGGGCGCCTGCCGCTCGGGCCCGCTCCGCTTGCGGTCGCCTGGGCGGGCATCGTGCTGGGCAGCCTGCCCCTCTACGCGCTGGGGCTCGGCGTGGCCCTGCGCCTCGGCCGCAACGCCGTCATCGGCACCGGCGCGGCGGGGATGCTCCTCGCATTCTTCTCGGTGGGCGGACTTGCGCACGGTCTCATGACCGGCGAGCTCACCGGTGCCCTGGCGACGCCCCTGAGCTGGGTGCCGCTCGCCTGGCCCGCGCGCCTGGGGTCGCTCGGGGTTGAGGCCTTCATCGACGCCGCACGCGCGGCGGGCCCACTCCTCACGACTGCGCTCGCTGGCCTCGTGCTCACCCTGGCAGCCGACGCCGTCCTTCTCGCCTGGTTCTGCCGCTTCGAGGACGGGAGGGCAGATGCTTAGGAGGCCGCTCGCCTCCATGCTCGTCCTCCTCTCCGCAGCGCTCGTCCTGGGCGGGAATGCCCTGCTCGACGCCGGCTGGGGGTCGGCACTACGCTCGATTGCCGACCGCGTGCTGCCCAACCCTGAGATCGTCATGTTGGCGCCCGCGGCTGCGTGCAGGGTTCTGGACCGCTGAGTGCGGCGCTAGTACAATTCCGACGAGAGTTTCAGGAGGTCAACATGGCGAGGATACTGGCAGTGGATGATGAACGGGCGATCCTCGACGCGCTCGCGCGCGTCCTCGGCCGCGACGGCCATGAGGTCGTCAGGGCGGCGGACCCGACGACGGTCCCGGGGATGGACCTCTCGCGCTTCGACCTCGTGCTCTGCGACGTCATGATGCCGGGGCTTGACGGCTTCGAGCTCGTGCGGCAGATCCGCCCGGACTTCGACGGCCCCATCGTCTTCCTGACCGCGCGCGTGGCCGAGGAGGACGCCGTGGCCGCCTACGGCTTGGGCGCCGACGACTACGTCCGCAAGCCCTTCGGGGCCGCGGAGCTGCGCGCCAAGGTCGCGGCCCATCTACGCCGTGAGCGCCGGCCGCGCTCGCACGCCCTCTCCTTCGGAGAGGTGCGGATCGACCTCGGGGCGCGCGGCCTCGCCGTGGGCGGCGAGGCCGTGCCGCTCACGCCCACCGAGTACGCCATCTGCGAGTACCTCGCCCGCCACCCCGGGCAGGTCATGAGCCGCGCGCAGATACGCGAGGCGGTGCTCGGTTGGGAGAGCGACGCCGACGACGCGGCCATATCCATGCAGGTCAGCCGCGCCCGGAGGAAACTCTCCGAGGCCGGCGCCGATCCGATCGCGACCGTCTGGGGGATGGGGTACAAGTGGCAGCTCTGAGGATCGGGGCGCGAGGTCGCGGGGGCATGCCGCTCTCCTTCGTCATCGCGCGCTACTTCGCCTACGCGTTCGCGGCGGTCCCCATGGCGTGGCTTGCCTCGTTCATGGTGCTCTCCGTGGCGATCAACGCGGGCTTCGTCTACGAGGCAAGCTGGGGGCCGGCCAATGCGCGCGAGGTCGCGGAGGGCCTGGCACGAGACGGCGTCTGCGGGCAGCAGGACGTGCCGACGGCGTACCGCTACCTCATCCTGAACAAGGACGGAAACGTGCTGATGACAGACCTCGAGGGCACGCGGCTCGAGGGCGCGGCGGAAATGGCCCGTGCGGCACTCGCCGCGGATCCGGGCACAGTGGAGATCGAGGGCGGGGGCTCGGGCCTCACCTACGCCGCGTTCCCGCTCAAGGGCGGCGGGGCCTGCGCACTCGTCAGCGAGTACCTGCCGCAGTGGGTCTCGCGCGACCTCGCCGGCCTGCTTCCCAACCCGCAGAACCTCATGCTCGTCGGCGCCGCGGCGGGAAGCGCGCTCGCGCTCGCGCTCGTGGCGCGCCGCGCGAGCCGCGTGATCTCGCGCAAGATGGCGCCGCTCGCGGAGGCGGCGGGGCGCGTCGGCGCGGGGGAGCTCGACTTCGCGGTCGGCAGCACCAACGTGCGCGAGGTGAACGACGTCCTCGCCGCGATGGACGCCATGCGGGCCTCCCTCGCCGAGTCGCTCGAGGCCCGCTGGGCCGCGGAGCGGGGGCAGCGCGAGCAGGTGGCGTCGCTCGCCCACGACCTCAAAACGCCGCTCACCGTGCTGCGCGCCAACGCCGACTTCGTGGCGGAGGAGCTTGAAGACGAGAAAGACGCCGACCTCGCGGCCGCCGCGCGCGACATAGCCGGCAGTGTCGAAAGGCTCGACGGCTACGTGCGCCTGCTCATCGAGGCCTCGCGCGGGTCCGGCGGGGCGGAGAGGGCCCCCATGCGGCCGGCCGAGCTCTGCGAACAGGTCCTCGCCGAGGCCGCCCAGATCGCCCGGGCGCGAGGCGTGACGCTCAACGCGGCCACGGGCCCCGCTGTCGCGGGCGCGCCCGAGGCCCCACTCGACCGAACCGCCCTGGCGCGAGCCGCCGCGAACCTTGTGGTCAACGCCGCCGAGCACGCGCGCTCGCGCGTGGCGGTCTCCTGCGACGTCGCGGGCGGGCACCTCGTCATCGAGGTGTCCGACGACGGACCGGGCTTCTCTCCCGCCGCCCTCGAACGCGGCTGCGAGCGCCTCTTCACAGACGACTCCTCCCGCTCCTCACGCGACGGAGGCCGCCACTACGGGCTCGGCCTCCACGTCGCCTCCGAGGCCGCGAGCGCCCACGGGGGCTCCGTCTCGCTCGCCAACAGCCCCTCGGGCGGCGCGGTGGTCACCATCGCGGTCCCCCTGTGCGGGATCTGACGACTTCCTCGATGTCTACCTCGACTGCGATATGTCGCTCGTCGAGGCCGCGACGAGATGGTGTTGCGTCTGCCCCGCTTGGTGCTTCTAGCTCAAATTTGATCTGATGTAAGGCTCGTGCAATCCTGCATGGGCCGTTCTTTTGGCAATTGCTCGACCGATTCGTGGCTTGAAACACAAATTATCGAGTTAAGGAGACATGGGGTCACACAGCGGCTCTCAGAGCGCCCGCCGCACTCCCCCGCCATTACCCTGCGGCGTCCTCGTATAGAGCCCATCCTGCTTGGCGTTTCGTTGCAACAGCCCACTTGTCCACCGATCAAGTGAACTACTGGAATAAATACAGCGACACGCTTGTCCGTTATAGTCGCTATATCTGTGTTAATCGCCGCGATAAATACAGCCTGTACTCGGCTGCATACCAGCTACGCGTATGTAGATTCATATCGCGTTAATAAATCGGCTCAAGCGCGTGCAAAACGCGCAAGTAGCCGCAAAAGGCGATTATCGCGTAGGTAGATTTTTGGCACCCTGTTGCTTACTGAAAATTAAGCAATTGCTTAAAACAAAAAAGGTCAGGCACTAAGTGCCTGACCTGCAAACTTCTGGTCGGGACGACTGGATTCGAACCAGCGACCCCTTGACCCCCAGTCAAGTGCGCTACCAAGCTGCGCCACGTCCCGAAGCTTTTGTTTGTTGCTCTGCTTTCGCTCGCAACAGGGAGTATATTAACCCGAAACTTTGTCCTTGTGCAAGAACTTTTTTACAAATTTTGAAGCAAGTCCAAAATTGTATCTGCGAGCTGGGGTTTTGTTAGTACGGGTAGTTCTTGCGTACCCGCTATGCTCACGATCCAAGCCTTGTTGGTGTCGGTTCCAAAGCCCGAATCGGCGCGTGAGACATCGTTGGCGATAATGGCATCGCAGCCTTTGCGGGTCAATTTGCGCTCGGCGTACTCGACGACGTTATCAGTCTCGGCTGCAAAGCCGATTACGAGGCGATCGCCCTTTTGGCGTGAAAGTTCGGCCAAGATGTCAACGGTCTCGACGAGCTCGATTCGATCCAGGCGCTCGTTGGCCTTTTTGAGCTTATGGTCCGCTGGGGCCGCCGGCGTGTAGTCGGCGACGGCGGCGGCGCAAATGGCCGCGTCGGCCGTCTGGAAGGCGCTCAGCGCTGCCTTGAGCATTTCTGAGGCGGTCTGTACGTGCACGCACTCCACACCGCGGGGAACGTCGAGCGATGTCGGTCCCAGCACGAGCGTGACGGCGGCACCGCGACGTGCGGCCTCCCCCGCCAGGGCGATACCCATCTTGCCCGAAGAACGGTTGCCAATGAATCGCACCGGGTCGATCGGCTCGTGCGTGGGGCCGGCGGTGATGACGATGCGCTTGCCCGTCAGGTCTTGCGGCACGGGGTTGAGCACCTCACAGACAGCCTCGACGATGTCCTCGGGCTCGCTCATGCGCCCCGTGTCCACGTCGCCGCAGGCAAGGTAGCCGCTGCCGGGTCCCACCACATGGACACCGTGCTCGCGCAGCGTGGCCATGTTGGCCTGCGTCGCCGGCGCCTTCCACATGCCATTGTTCATGGCCGGCGCGATCACAATGGGTCGCGGCGTGGCGAGCAGCGTGGTGGAGATGAGGTCGTCGGCGATGCCGTTGGCCATCTTGGCGATGATATTGGCCGTCGCGGGCGCCACGACCACCAAGTCGGGCTCCTGCGCCAGCGAGATATGGTGGATGGGGTCAGATGGGTCGTCGAATAGCCCAACCGCGACCGGCTCGTTGGTGAGCGCACGGAAGGTAAGCGGCCCCACAAACTCCGTGGCATGCTCGCTCATAACGACCTTGACGCGCGCGCCGCGCTTTTGCAGCAGGCGCACGATATTGCACGACTTATAGGCGGCGATCCCGCCGGTAATACCCAGCAGGATCGTTTTTCCCTCAAGTTGCATTGAATTGTTGGGCGCCGCCATCGTTTAAGCTTCCTTGCTCGGGAGCACCAGCAGACGGTGGCAGTATGGGCAGTGCGTAATTGACCTACCGTCGTGGTTGAGATCGCTCATGGACGATGCTTGCAGCGCGGTGTGGCAGACCGTAGGGATGTTGCCCTTGATGGTCTCGACGGCCAGGCCGCGGAACTGCTTGAGCAGGCGCTCATAATCGGTGAGCACGTCGGTCGGCAGCGTAGCGGCAAGGGCGGTGCGCTCCTTGGTGGCGGCGTCAATCTGAGCCTGCAGGTCGGCGGCCTTGGCGCGGGCGGCCTTGGTATCGGCCTTCACGCCCTCCTCGAACTTGGCGATGATGGCCTGCGCGCGAGCCTCGCGGTCGAGCGCCTCCTTATGGGCGACGACGACATCCTTGCGGGTGTGCTCGATCTTGTCCAGACGCTTTGCCAGGGTGGCAAGTTCATTCTCCAGGTCCTGAACCTCGCGGTAGTCGGAACCGTCGACGTGACGCTTCTTGGCAGCCTCGATGGCGTTGTTGGTCTGAATCTCGGTGGTGTTGAGATCGTCGAGCTCAATGTCCAGATCCTTGCGCTGAGCATAGAGCTTGGTCATCTCGGACTTAAGCTTCACATAGGTTTTACGCTTGGAAGCGAGCTCCTTGAGCTCCGGCATATTGGCAAGTTCGCTCTTGTTGCGGGCGAGCTCCAAATCGATCTGTTGCAGCTTGAGTAGCGTAGCGCCGGCGCTCATAAGTTCTCTCCTTTTGTCACAGTCCACCATTGGCAAGGGTTCAATATTTTAATCGTATGACGGGGGTCGACCCCGGCGTCAAGTGCAGAGTTCATCAAGATATCCACGAACGGCTCTTCGGAGCGGTCGTGGCCGAGCAGAATCACACTCAGGCCACGCAAGGCAAGGTCCTGCGCCACGTGGTAGCCAGCCTCGCCGGTCACGATAACATCTGCGTTGGCAGCGATGGCAAGCTCTCTAAAGTCGCCCAGGGAGCCGCCCAATAAGGCGACGGTGCGGCACGGGTGCTCGGCCTCGCCCCACACGCGCGGGTCGCTGCCAAACGCCGTGGCGGCACGATTGGCGAGATCGCGCAGGTTGCAGGCGTCATGGAGGGTCGCAAGTGCGCCCAGACCGGTGAGCTCAGGCTCGTCCACATGCTCCAGCGAGCTCATGGGCTCTGCGCCCAGCAAATCGCTCAGGCGAACGCGCGCTTCGTGCGAGCGGTCCAGGTTGGTGTGAAGCGAGATGATGCTCACGCCGCAACGAGCCGCTTCGTACAGTGCAGCGCTGCACTGGGGACGTGCGGAATCGGCCGGACAAAAGGCCTCGGGCGCCTTGATATAGATGGGATGATGAGTCAGCAGCACGTTGGCGCCCGCCTCGAGAGCGCGGTGCACGTTGGCCTCGGTCGCGTCGAGTGCGCAGGCAACACCGGTGATCTTTGCAGCGGGATCTCCCACAGATAGCCCAACATGATCCCAGCCCTCGGCGTCCGCCTTGGGGTAGCGCGCCAGCAGCGCACGTTCCAGCTCGGAGACGATCATGCGGCACCTGCGATCGAGAGCAGCGTCTGGGCAAACTCGTCCAGATCGTCCGGATTCACGCGGTCGTCAAAGGAAATGCGCAGTGCACCTAGTGCCTGCTCGCGACCAATGCCCATGGCGCTGAGCACATGGCTCGGGTCCATGCTGCCGCTCGAGCACGCCGAGCCGGCCGAAACCTCAAAGCCGGCGGCATCGAGCTTGACGATGAGCTCCTCGGAGTCCATGCCATCAACGTAGATCGACACCATGCCCGGCAGGCGATCGGCCTGTGCGTAGTCGCCCATGGTGGCATGAATACGCGGATGAGCCGTAAGCGTGGCGTAGAGCTTGTCGGAAAGGGCTTGCAGCTTCGCGCGCTCCTGAGCCACATGGGGCGTCAGAGATGAGGCGGCAGCGGCAAAGGCGAGCTGCGTTCGCAGGTCTTGCGTGCCGGCACGACGACCGGCCTCCTGTCCGCCGCCAAAGATGCGCGGGCGCAGCGGCGTGCGGCTCTTAAGGTAGAGTGCGCCAGATGCCACGGGACCGCCAATCTTGTGGGCTGCGACGGACATGGCGTCGACGCCCAGCTCGGTGACATCGAGCGGAATATGCAGATACCCCTGGATGGCATCGGTGTGGAACAGGGCGCCAACGGTATGCGTGGCCGCGGCAAGCTCGCGGATGGGCTGCACCACGCCGGTCTCGTTGTTGGCAACCATGATGCTCACGAGCGCCACGTCGTCGCCTAGCAGCTCGACAAGCGTGGCAGGCTCAATGTAGCCCATGCGGCAGGGCTGCACCAGGTCGACGGTAAAGCCGGCGGCACGCAGCAACGGCAGGTTGTCCAGAATCGAATCGTGCTCGATGGCCGAAACGATTACACGATTGCGCTTGCGATCGCGCTGACGAGCGCCCTCGGCAAGACCGAGCAGCGCCAGCTGGTTGGCTTCGGTGCCGCCGTTGGTCAGTACAATCTCGGACGGGCGGACGCGCGCGCCAAAGCTGCGGGCGATCTCGCGACGTGCAACCTCCAGACGCGTGGCAGCCTTGCGGCCGAGCGAATGCAGCGAGTTGGGGTTGACGCCGGCAAGCTCGCTGTCGTCGTACTCGCGCTGCGCAAGGAGCGCCTCGGCGCGCATGGGCGTCGAGGCGGCATAGTCAAGATTCACGGGTATGCGGTTTTGACCTGCGGTCATAAGGGTTTATGCCTCCTGTGCGGCCTCGTTGCCCAGCTTCTGCAGCAGCGCAACCTCGGCGGCGGGATCTTCGGACTTAAATACGGCGGAGCCGGCTACGAGCACGTTGGCGCCGGCCTTGACGACCTCGGCGATGTTCTTGGAAGAGATACCGCCATCGACCTCGATCAGGGGCGAAACGCCGTGGCGCTCACACATGGCCGTAAGCTCGTGCAGTTTGGCAATAGTACCAGGGATAAAGCTCTGGCCGCCAAAGCCGGGGTTCACGCTCATGAGCAGCACCATGTCGACAACGTCGATGATGCTCTCGAGAACGCAGACGGGCGTTGCGGGGTTGAGTACCACGCCGGCCTTGACGCCGCGCTGTTGCAGATGCGTGATCGTGCGGTGCAGGTGCGTGGAGGCCTCGTAGTGCACGGTGATCATGTCGGCACCGGCGTCGGCGTACCAATCGACCGTTTCGTCGGGGTTCGACACCATCAGGTGCGCATCGACCGGTACATCGGTGGAGCGCTTGACGGCCTTAAGGATGTCGACGCCAAAGGTGAGGTTACCGGTAAAGTGACCGTCCATAACGTCGAAGTGCACGTAGTCGGCACCGGCGATCTTGTCGAGCTCGCCCTTGAGGTTGGCCATGTCGGCCGAAAGGACGGACGGAGCGATTTTGATGGAACCCATGGTAGTAGCCTTTCTGCGCTAGTCGGTGAGTCCGTAGAACTCTTGGGAGGGTACGCGGTCGGTAAGAATCTCGAGCGCCCTATCCAAAGTAACACCGTTGTAGAGCGTCTGCTCCACGGCAAAGGTGAGCGGAATGTCTACGCCCAGTGAACGGGCGAGCTCGCTGACGCTGCGGGCCGCGACGGCGCCCTCGACCACCATATGCGTGCGTGCCTGGTACTCTTCGAGCGACACGCCATGAGCAAACTCGTAGCCAAAGGTGCGGTTGCGCGAATGCTCCGAAGTACAGGTAGCAATAAGGTCGCCCATGCCGGCAAGCCCCATGCAGGTCATAGCCTGGCCGCCGCGGGCGTGCACCAGGCGGCTGATCTCGGCCAGGCCGCGCGTCATGATGAGAGCGAGCGTGTTATCGCCCGCACCCGAACCGGCGGAGATGCCGCATACGATGGCAATGACGTTTTTCATGGCGCCACAGACCTCGACACCGGTCATGTCCTGCGACAGATAGATGCGGAAGGCCGTGGACAGCAGCAGCTCCTTAAAGGTCTCCCCCACCTGCTGGTCTTTGCTGGCGATGACGGCGGCAGAAAGTCCGCCGCGGCAAATCTCCTCGGCATGGTTGGGGCCCGAAAGCGCCGCCACGCGCGACTCGTTGCCGATCTCGCTGGCGATAACCTCGCTCATGAGCAGGCCGGACTCGGGCTCAATACCCTTGGTGAGGCACAGCACCGGCGTCTCGTCGGCGATGAACGGCGCCGCCTGATGGCACACGTCGCGCAGGTGCGTCGAAGGCACGGCAAAGATAATGGCCTCGGCGCCGCCGAGCGCCTGGGCCAAGTCCGTCGTGGCGACAACGTTTTCAGGCAGCACGTAGTCCACCAGATAGCGCGGGTTGCGATGCTCGCAGTTAATGCCAGCGGCCGTCTGCTCGCTATGGGCCCACATGGTCACGCGCTCGGCTCGCGCGGCGGCAAGGCCGGCAACGGCAGTTCCCCAGGAGCCGGAGCCAATCAGCGCAACATTCATGACTCTCTCCTACTTATCGTCGGGCTCGGTGACGCGCTTGGTAAACGAGAGCTTGGACTCCTTACCCGTCATGAGCTTTTGGATATTCGCGCGATGGGCCCACACCACGGTGATGCCGATCATCGCCATGCAGAACTTGAGGTCCAGGCTGCTGTACGGAAAGACCGCGCAAGCAGCGATAGGAAGTCCGATGGCTGCGGCAAGCGAACCCACCGACACATACTTGGTGATGGCAACGGCTACGATAAACATGCCCAGCAGCGACAGGCCAATGGGCCAGTACCAGGCAAGGATCACGCCCAGACCAACGGCGATACCCTTGCCGCCGTGGAAGTTGAGATAGGGCGAGAAGATATGGCCCCACACGGCTGCCAGGCAAATGACACCGAGCATCCAGTCGCCGGGGGCTCCGGGCGCCATGATGCTTACGGGGAAGCCATAGCCCACGCCCGCGATGAGCGGACGGGCGATAAGGACGCAGATGGCGCCCTTAAGGCAGTCGAGCAGCAGCGTGAGCGCGGCCACCTTGGGGCCGGCCACGCGCAGCGCGTTGGTGGTGCCGATGTTGCCGGAACCCGCCTTGCGAATGTCCGTGTGGTTGAACACGCGGCCCAGGATCAGGCCAAACGGAATCGCCCCGATAAAGAACGAGACCACGGCGCAGATGGCGGTCAGCAGAATCGGATTATGCATCCTTTTGTTCCTTCTTCCTAAAGAAGAGTCGAATGGGCGTGCCGGCAAAATCGAAAGTCGAGCGCATGCGGTTCTCCACGTAGCGCTGGTAGGTGTCGTTGACCAGGTCGCTGTGGTTGACGAAGAACGTGAACGTCGGCGGGTTGATGCCCGTCTGAGTCACGTAGTGCATGCGCAGGCGGCGCTTGCCGTCCACCACGGTGTGGCCGAACTCGCGCAGGTCGGTGAGGAAGGTGTTGAGGCGCGAGGTGGTGATCTTTTGCGAGCGCGTCTTCTCGGCGGCGTCGACCATCGCCCAGATCTTCTCGACGCTGCGGCCGGTCAGGGCAGAGATGCGCAGGTACTGGGCCCAGGGAGCCATAACGCCCAGACGGCGGTCGACGGTCTCCATGCAGGCCTCGCGCTTGCGGTCGTCGTCGAGCAGGTCCCACTTGTTGAGCAGCACCACGATGGCGCAGCCGCGCTCGATGGCCAAGCCCATGACCTTCTGGTCCTGCTCGGTGACGCCCACAGAGGCGTCGACGACGAGCAGTGCCACGTCGGCGCGATCGATGGCGCGCAGGCCGCGGACCATCGAGTAGTACTCGATGTTCTCGTACACGGTGCTCTTCTTGCGAATACCCGCGGTGTCAACCATGCGGTAGTGCTTGCCGTTGCGCTCCACGACGGTGTCGATGGCGTCGCGCGTGGTGCCGGCAATGTTGGACACGATAGAGCGATCGGCGCCCAGGATGCGGTTGAACAGCGACGACTTGCCGGCATTGGGGCGGCCGATGATGGCGACGTTCAGGGCGTCGGGGAACTCATCGGCGACCTCGTCCTCTTCCTCCGGAAGCAGGGCCACGATATCGTCGAGCAGGTCGCCCGTGCCGTGGCCATGCAGGGCCGAGAGTGGCGTGGGCTCACCGACGCCGAGCGAATAGAACTCCCAGATGCTGTCGTTCTCGCGATCGGGGTTGTCGAGCTTGTTCACCAGTAGAAAGACCGGCTTGTCGCAGCGCTTGAGCATGCGGGCGACCGACTCGTCCTCCTCGGTGACGCCGGTGCGGCCGTCGACCACAAACAGGATGACGGCAGCTTCCTCGGCGGCGGCGAGGGCCTGGTCGCGGATGGACGTGGCAAAGACGTCATCGCTCTTGAGCGGCTCGATGCCGCCCGTGTCGACAATGGTGAACTCGCGGCCGTTCCAATCGGCCGTGTGGTATGAGCGATCGCGCGTGACGCCGCGGGACTCATGGACGATGGCGTCCGAGGTTTGGGCCAGGCGGTTAACGAGCGTGGACTTGCCCACGTTGGGGCGTCCGACGACGGCGACGATTGGTTTCATCTGCTCTCCTTTAATGGATAGGGTCAGCGGAATTAGTAGAGTCTGCGGGCACAATGCCAAGGATATGCTCCAGGGTATCGAGCAGCTCATGCGGCATGGTCGACACCACATGAACCTCGGCGCCGCGACTGGTAAGGCTTGCGAGTAAATCGTCACGATGATACTCGTCAAGCGTCATGCCGTCAGCGTTGAACATGAGCTTAGGCACAAAGAGCATAACCCCCGACAGATCTTGGGGCAGCTGCTCCAAGATGTCACACGCGACGATGAGGCCGGTCACGTCCACGTTGCCGCCGAAGTAGCGGTTCTTGATGGCCGTAACAGTGCCGCCGAGACCATGCGGCGACTCCACAAAGCGCGCCACGGTGTCGCGCGCGCTGGCGCCGGAGAGGCACAGCAGGTGCTGGCTGCGGGCGGCGATGGCCTCGCGGACGCGGGCCAGTCGCTCGGCATCGGTAGCCAGCACGTCGTCGGTCTCGTCCAGATACGAGCGGATCATGCCGATGCCGTCGTAGTACTGCGGGTAACCGTCGTAAAAGTCTGCCTCGGGAGGATCGATGCCAGCGTCCAGATAGAACTCATCGCTCATCTGGAAGGTGTGGCGGCCAAAGCGCTCATAGGCGCGGTCCTGGTAGGGACGGATCATGGCAATGGTCTCGCGCGCTAGCTCGGGCTTGTCGCTGTAGGACCAGCTAAAACGGTTCTGATGCTTGGTAAAACCGAGCGGCACAATGCCCAGGCTTGTGATTTGCTCGTGCTCCTCGCAAAAGCGCAGGGTCTTTTCCAGCTCCTCGCCGTCGTTCATGCCGGGGCACAACACGATCTGCGCGTGAATCTCGATGCCGGCGGCCATGATGGTCTCGAGTACGTCCATGCCTCGCTGAGCGTTACGGCCCATCATACGACGGCGGACGTCGGGGCTCACAGCGTGGACCGACACGTTCATGGGACTCATGTTGCGCTGGATGACGTTTTGCACGTCCTCGTCGGTGAGGTTCGTAAGCGTGACAAAGTTGCCTTGCAAAAAGCTTAGGCGATAGTCGTCGTCGCGAATATAGAGCGTGGAGCGGCCGCCCTTGGGGAGCATGGTCATAAAGCAGAACACGCAGGCGTTGACGCAGGTACGCATGCCGTCGAAGATGGGGCCATCGAACTCCAAACCCCAATCCTCGCCGGGAAAGCGGTCGAGCTCGACGGGGGTGACGGTGCCGTCGCGCGGATCGAATACCTCGAGCTCGACGGTATCATCGTCGGCCTCCCAGAGCCACACGATCATGTCGGTAAGCTGCTCACCGTTGACCGTGAGCACGCGCATGCCCGGCTCGATACCCACATCCCACGCGGGCGATTCGGGACGCACGTTCTTGACGAGCGCGCCCTCACCCGGCTCGGGGTCGCGGCTGCGCCCGTAATCGGCCACCTCGGCGGCGTATGCGGGTACGGTCTGGTCCATGGTTAGCGGCAAAGCTCCTTGATGCGCGTGACGGCGCGTTCGATGTGTTCTTGCGGGGTGGAGGCTCCGGCGGTGATGCCGATGTGGTGAGCGTCGGCAAACCACGCGGCCTGGAGCTCGGAAGCTTCCTCGATGTGATGCGTGCGCTCGCAGGCGTCTGCGCAAATCTGCGCCAGGCGGCGGGTGTTGCCCGAGTTCTTGCCGCCCACGATGACCATGCAGTCGCAGCGGTTGGCAAGTGTGGCTGCTGCCTGTTGACGCTCACTCGTGGCGGCGCAGATGGTGTTGATCACGCGCAGCTCCTGCACGCGCGGGGTGATAGCAGCCACGACCTCGGCGAGGTTCTGCGCAGTCTGGGTGGTTTGCACGACGAGGCCTACCTTGCCCTTGAGCGACAAGGCGGTGGCGTCGGCGGCACAGCTCACGACCTGTGCATCATTGCCGGCGTGGCCCAAGATGCCCTCAACCTCGGGATGGCCCGGCTCGCCTACGACTACCACGCGGTAGCCCTCGCGTACCAGGCGCTCGGCGGCCACATGGACCTTCTTCACGTAGGGACAGGTGGCGTCGACCACGGTAAGGCCGCGCTCGCGGGCAGCATCGATCACTTGCGGCACCACGCCGTGGGCGCGGATGATCACGGTACCGGTTGCGGCGCTATCCAGGTTCTCAGCCAGGCTAACGCCTGCCTCAGCGAGCTCGCGCACCACGATAGGGTTATGGATGAGCGGACCCAAGGTATGGACCTGAGTGCACTCCCCTGCCTGCGGCGCAGCGGCCAGCGCCATATCGAGCGCACGCTGTACGCCGTAGCAAGTGCCGGCGTGGGCGGCGATCTCGATGGTAGGCGCGGTGGCTTGGTCGGACGCGGTCACGGCAGTGTTCGTCACGTTCTCGCTCATGGCTAGAACCTGCCCGGATGCTCGGCGCACAGCTCGTCTCGCATGGCGTAGACGCGGTTCATGGCCTCGGACTCAAACCAGGCCAGGCGCTCCGTACGCTTAAGCCCGGCCGGCGCGTCCGAAAGCGAGACGGCCTTGCCGGCACGAATCCAGCACTTCTTGGGACGCATGAGCTTTTTGCCCGCGGGCGTGATGTCGGACCAGCCACAGATGGCAAGTGGGTTGACGGGCGCCTTGCCCATCTGAGCGATGAGCGCAAAACCGCCATGGACCTCGGGCTTGATCTCGCGCGAGCGGATGCGCGTGCCCTCGGGGAAGATCAGGACGTCCTCGCCGCGCTGCAGCGCATGCTGGGCGGCGCGCAGGCACTTCATGTCGGCGGTGCCGCGCTCCACGGGAATGCCGCCCACGCGGCTAAAGGCCCAGCGTACGATCTTGCTCTTGGCGAACTCGGACTTAAAGATGGGGCGGATGCGGCGCCCGCCAAAGAACAGCGCCGTCTCCACGGCCAAGAGCTCGGCCATCGAGGTGTGGTTGCAGATGACCACGCTGCCGCGTCCGTCCTGGCGCTCAAACAGCAGGTCAGCGTCCTCGACCTTCCAGCGCCACATGAGCTTGGAGAAGGCCCACAGGATGGCCATGACCACGACGACGGTGCCGCGGATGAGCGCCGGGAACTCGGCATAGGGGGCGTTGTAATAATCCTCGGGCGTCTGCTTAAACAGGCGCATGGGCTACCTCCTTTGGTTGATGAGGTCCTCGATAATGCGGACGACCTCGTCGATGGTATGGGCGGTGGAGTCAACGTGCACGGCGTCCTCGGCGGGCACGAGCGGCGCGACCTCGCGGCTGCTGTCAAGCTTGTCGCGCTGCTTAAGGGCGTCGAGAGTCTCGTCGACCTCGGCCTCGAGCTGCTCGGCAGTAAGCGGCTGGGCGTCGTTTTGGTGACGCTGCAGCACGCGGCGGCGGGCGCGCTCGCGCGGGTCAGCGGTCAGGAAGACCTTTACTTGCGCGTTGGGGAATACGACGGTACCGATGTCGCGACCCTCGGCCACGATATCGCGGTCCTCGGCGGCGCGGCGCTGGTGAATGAGCATGGCGGCGCGCACGCCCGGGTAGGCCGAGACCTTGGATACGTTGGCGTCGACCTGCGGGGTACGGATGGCGGCCGAAGCGTCCTGGCCGTCAATGGTCAGGCGCGTGTCCTCGCCGGTGCCGTTGGTAAAGCGAATCTCGATCTGCTCGGCGAGGGCGTCGATGGCCGCCTCGTCGTCCAGGTCGATGCCGCGGTCGAGCGCGGCGAACGTGACGGCGCGATACATGGCGCCCGTGTCGAGCTTGTTAAAGCCCAGCTGGCGGGCGATCTCCTTGGCGATGGTGGATTTGCCGGAACCGGCGGGGCCGTCGATGGCGACGATCATGCAATGCTTCCTTTCGATGGTTGACGTGCTGGTATGGTTCGGGGCGCTGGGGCGCGGCGGGTTGCCTAGCCTGTGTAGCGCTCGCGGTAGGTGTTGCGCTTGGGTGCGGAGCCGTGGCTGCCGTGGTGACGCGTGCGGCTGGCGGGCGTATCTTGGGGCTTGCCGCCGTTGCGCTTGGCGCTCGCCTGCTTGGGCGGGATGCCGCCGGCCTTGAGGATCTGCACCTCGCGGTCGGTGAGCTCGCGCCATGAGCCCTTGGCCACGCCCTCGAGCTCAAGGCCGGCAAAGTTGCAGCGGTGCAGGCGGATCACAGGATGGTGAATCTTGCCCAGCATGCGCTTGACCTGGTTTTTACGACCCTCGCGGATTATGACCTCCACGGCGGTGGTGCCGGGTTTGACGCCCTGGGGAGCTACGGCCTCGGCCTCGCGCGCGTTGATGACGCGGCAGATCGCCGGCTGGCACAGGCCGTCGTCGAGCTCGATGCCGCTGCGGAGTGGTTCTAAGTCGCGATCGGTCAGGTGGCCGTCCACGAGCGCCTGGTAGGTCTTATAGACATGCTTGCTGGGGTGCAGCAGATCCTGCGACAGGTCGCCATCGGTGGTAAAGAGCAAAAGGCCTGTGGTGTCTCGGTCCAGGCGGCCCACCGGGAATAGTCCCGGAAAGCGGTCGCGGGGGACCAGGTCGGCCACGCAAGGGCGCTCCTGCGGGTCGCTCATGGTGGTGAGGTAGCCGGTCGGCTTGTAGAGCATCAAGTACACGGCGCCCTGGTTGAGCTTGACGGGCATGCCGTCGACCTCGATATGGTCGCGGTCGACGTCGACCTTGGTGCCCAGTTCGGTCGCGACCTGGCCGTTGACGGTCACGCGGCCGGCAGTCATCAGGTCTTCCGACCCGCGGCGGCTCGCCACGCCCGCGCGCGCCAAAAAGCGCTGCAGGCGCATGGTGTGCGGATAGACGGGCTGGGCGTCGGACTCGTGCGTATCCGCGTTGGGTACCGCAGCGCCGGCGCGCGTCTCCCCTACTTCGTTAATCCTCGTCATGCAAATCCTCCGAGGTCTCGTCGACGACCAGGGTCTCCAAGTCCTCGATTGCCTCAACATCGTCAACATCGGTATCGAGCAGTTCGCGCTCCTCGTCCAGGTCCTCGGCCTGCTCCTCGAGCGTGGACTGAATGCTGCGGCCGCTCAGGCGTTCGCGGATAAACTGACGCGACTGCTCGTCGGGGGCAAACTGCTCCAGGTCGGGCAGGTCGCGGGTGGAGCGCAGACCGAACTTTTCCAAGAAGGCGTTGGTCGTGCCGTAGATGATGGCCTGACTGCGCTGGGGGTCGCGTCCGAGCTCGCGCACCAGACCTTTGTCCACGAGCGACGCGATGACGCCGTCAGAATTGACGCCGCGGATGCCTTTGACCACCTCGCGCGTCACGGGCTGGTGGTATGCGATGACGGCCAGTGTTTCGAGCGCCGCCTGCGACAGCTTTTGCGTGTCCCAGCTCAGCACATAGGCCTCGACCACGTCGTGGTAGGCGGGATGCGTAAACAGGCGCCAGCCGCCGGCGACCTCGCGCAGCTGAAAGCCACGGTTGGCCTCCTCGTACTCAACCTTGAGCTCGGCGAGCAGCGATGCGCACTCGCCGGGGGCGATATCCAGCGCACCTGCCAGCGCGGGCGCGCTCACCGGGTCGCTCGACACCAGCAGCAGCGCCTCGAGGGCGCCTTTGAGGCTGTTTGCCTCCAGCGTGGAAAGGGTTGACATGGTTGCAGCTCCTATTCGGTGAGCTCGGGGCCCTCGCCAGGCACGTATGCCTCGGCGCCCTCGATGCGGTTGATGCGGATGGTTCCAAAGATCTCGTCCTGGCTCAGCGTGAGCGAGCCGCGCTTGGCGAGCTCGAGCATGGCCAGGAAGGTGACGACGAGCTGCTCGGTGGTGGCGTCGCCGTCCAACAGCTCGCGGAAGGTGCAGGTTTGGTGCGCCATGGTAAAGCGGTCGACCGAGGCCACAGTCAGGTCGAGCGGAACGCGATGCGGCGCCACGTGTTCGGCCTCCAACAGGAAGGTCTGGCGCTTGCCGTCCAGGTCGGCGCAAATGACGGCCAGGCCGCGCAGGGTAATGCCGGCCAGGTAGTCGGGCATGAGCCCCAGGAACTCGGGGTCGGGGCCGGCCACACGCGGATGCATGCGGCTCTCGGCCTGCATCCGCGCGCCAAGGGCTGCCGCCGCGCCCTTAAACTGCTTGTAAGCGATCAGGCGCTGAATCAGGACCTCGCGCAGGGCGTCGCCGTCGAGCGTGCTGAGCTCCTCGAGGTCTTCGTCGAACTCGCCATCGTCGTCATCGACTTTGCGCGGGGCCTCCTGCGGTACCAGAGAGGCGGCCTTGATGTCCAAAAGGGTTGCCGCGACCAGCAAAAAGTCGCTCGCCACGTCCAGGTCCAGCGCCTCGATGCGCTCGGCCTCGGCAAGGTACTGCTCGGCCACCTCACTGATGGAGATGGCGCCGATATCTACTTTTTGGCGGGTTACCAGCTGCAGCAGCAGGTCGAACGGCCCGCTGTAGACCTGAGTCGACACGCGATACGACATCTTCGACCTCCTTTGACGGCGCCTTCGCGGCGCGGTTTGGGTGCATGTTGCGACCGTTTTGCGCGGTCGACCTGTAAGTTTACCTTAGATGCCGGCGATTGCGAAGTTGAGCAGCCACTCGGCCAGCGGATACACGGTAACGTCGAAATAGCGGCCGATCACATCAATGCCGGTCCACATGGGCAGCAGATACAGCACGATGATGAGGATGGGCATGGCGTATTGCTGCAGGTGGTAGTAGTTGTTGAGCGCCTTGCCTTTGAGGAACGGCACGATGATCGACGAGCCATCGAGCGGCGGGATCGGGATGAGGTTGAAGAATGCGAGTGACAGGTTAACCACGATAAACGTGGCGCCGAAGTTCATGATCTGTGACGCCAGGGCAAAGGAGATGCCGGTGTAGAGGTTGCCGTACGCCAAGTGCATGAGTGCCGCGGCAAGGCACGCGAGTGCGATGTTCGACGCGGGGCCGGCCGCGCTCACCAGGACCTCGTCGCGCTTGGGGTGCTTGAGGTTGTTGAGGTAGACGGGCACGGGTTTGGCGAAGGCGAACACCGGGCCGCCGGCCGCGAGCATGAGCAGCGGCAGGATGATGGTGCCAAACGGGTCGATATGGTTAAGCGGGTTGAGTGACACGCGGCCGCGCGAACGGGCCGTCTTGTCGCCGAGCGCCCAGGCCGCGGCGGCGTGTGCGCTCTCGTGGATCACGATGCCCACGATGACGGCGACGGCGCTGGCGAGCAGGTTCATGAGGTAGCTGCTGGACATAGCGCTCCCCTAGCGGACGCGGCGCGAGGCGCGCGTGAGCAGGTAGTCGATCACAAACAGGATCACGGTGACGATGGCGTAATCCAGGCGGAACACGCCGCCAAAGGGCGACGTGATGACGCCATAGCCGGCGATGGCGCTCGGCAGTGCGCGCGAAAGCTCAACGACAAAGCCTACGATCTGCAGCTTGGCGGTGAGGCCGCTAAAACACAGCAGCACGGTCATCGCGCTCATAAAGATGCCGCAGATGCGACAGGCGATGGCGATGATGCTCATCGCCACGGCAGCGGCCTTACGAGAGTTCACGCGCGGTCTCCTCTTCGATCTGGGTGGAAAGCTCCAGCCATTCGTCCTCGAGCTTGGGCAGCTCTTGCTTAAGGCCGTTATATTCCCCCAGCGCGGCGTTGAACTTGTCTTGATCGGCATAAAGCTCTTCGCTTGCCATCAATTCCATAAGCTCGTCATAGCGGGCGCGCTTTTTGTCGAGCTCCGTCTCGATCTTCTTGAGCTGGTTACGCACGCCCTTGAGCTTTTTGTTGAGCGCAGCGCGGGCTTGGGCCTCGGCGCGCTTTTGCTCCTTGGTCTTTTTGCCCTCGGCAGGCTTGGGGGCGGCGACGGGGATGTCGGCCTGGGCGGCGCTGGCCTTGGCGGACTTGGTCGTGGCCGGCGCGCTCTCCGTGGACGCCTCGGCGGCGGCGCGGGCTGCGAGGTCCTCGCGCTTGTAGAGGTAGTAGTCATAGTCGCCGTCGTAGACCGTGACTTGTCCGTCGCGGATGTCGATGACGCGGTTGGCCACGGCGCGCACCAGGTGCTCGTCGTGGCTGATCAGCACGATGGTGCCGGGGAAGTTTTGCAGGGCGTTCTCGAGCATGTCCACCGAGTCGATGTCTAGGTGGTTGGTGGGCTCGTCCAGGCACAGGAGCGCCTCGGGGGCCACGAGCATCTTGGCCAGGGCCAGACGCGCTTTTTCGCCGCCGGAGAGGACGCGAACCTGCTTCTCGATGGAATCGTTGTCGCTAAACAGGAAGGCGCCCAGTAGGCTGCGCTGCTGCGGCACGGTCCACTTGGGCGTGACGGTGTCGATCTCTTGCAGGACGGTGTTGGACTCGGTCATGCCCTCGAGCGCGTGCTGGGCGTAATAGGCCACGCCCACGTTGGTGCCCAGGTCGCGGGTGCCGGTGGTGGGCGGCTCCAGTCCGGCGATGATCTTCATGAGCGTGGACTTGCCGGCGCCGTTGGGGCCGACGAGCGCCACGTGCTCGCCGCGGTAGAGCTTGAGGTCGATATCGCTGTAGATGTGTTTGTTGCCGTAGGACTTGGAGACGCCCTCCAGGCCCACGACCATATCGCCGGAGCGCGGTGGGTCAGGGAACTTAAAGTCGATGTGCTTGTGGCCCTCGGGCAGGATGACGAGCTCCTTTTTGATCTGCTCGATCTTGCGGATGCGCTCCTGAGCCTGGGCAGCCTTGGTGGGCTTGTAGCGGAACTTGTCAACGAAGACCTGCATATGGGCGATGTCGCGCTCCTGGGCGGCGCGCTTGGCGCGCATCTGCTCCAGGTTGTCCTCGCGCTGCTTGAGGTAGCTACTGTAGTTGCCGGTGTAGGTGGTCACGCGGCGGTTTTCGAGAGCGGCGACATGGTCGACGCAGGCGTCCATGAAAGCGCGGTCGTGGCTGACGATGAGGACGGCGCCGTCGTAGTTGGCGATAAAGCCGCGCAGCCACTGGACGCTTTCGAGGTCCAGGTGGTTGGTGGGCTCGTCCAGCAGCAGCAGGTCGGGGTGGCGCAGGAAGAGCTTGGCGAGCGCGATACGCATCTGCCAGCCGCCCGAGAACTCGGAACACGGGCGCTCAAAGTCGGTAACTTTAAAGCCCAGGCCGGACAGGATCTTGCGGGCGTTGCTCTCGAGCTCGTAGCCGCCCAGGTGCTCAAAGCGGTCCTGGACCTGGCCGTACTCGTTAAGGAGTGCGTCGACGTCCTTGCCCTGCTCGGAGAGCTCGGTGATTTGGGCCTGCAGCTCGTTAGCGCGCTCGCCCATGCGGCGGATTTCCTTGGCGGCGGCCATGACCTCGGCGAGGATGGTGGTGTCCTTTTGTTCCAGGTTGGTTTCCTGCTCTAGGTAGCCTACCTGGCAGTCCTTGGCGTACTGGACCTGGCCGGAGTCGGGACTGTCGATGCCCATGATGATCTTGAGCATGGTGGTTTTGCCGGCGCCGTTGGGGCCCACGAGCGCGAAGCGCTCGCCGGGGTTGATCTGGAAGGACGCGCCGCTA
>NZ_QRJA01000031.1:0-21054 GCF_003471405.1 Collinsella sp. AM20-15AC | reverse complement strand
TTCGACGAACAGCCGATCGTGTCAACCTTGGTCTAACAGAGCCTTTTTTTTGGGATAACACAGCCAGCCTTCATCGTCCGATGCGGGCACGTTCGTCATCGCGTTTCTTGACTCGTATGAAGTTCGGTTTAAGGTCCGTAGGCGCACGCGCGGTGCGGACGGTAGAAGACATTTGCGCCGCGCGTGCAAATTAAAATGCCCGGGGTTCGGAGTTCGGACATTTAACAACACCGGAAACTGCTCACTCGCGCTTTCGAACACTTACGCGGGGCGTGTCGTTTCCTGTAACGATTGTATCCCGAATCGCCCCGCCGATTCGGGACATTTGAAAACGCAAACACGTCGGGCAAACCCGGGCAAACCCGGACAATGCGGCCAGGCTCCGCCGGACGATGAACCGTGTTTGTGACTATCGAACAAATGTTTGTCAAAATCGCGTTTACCAGCTGTGGGTGCATGCATTCGCAGTAAAATGGCCTTGCGACGCATCCCGTGCGCGGGCGGCCGACGACTCGATCGGAGGTCACCATATGCTGAAATTCCTTAACGCGCTCGCCGCCCTCGCGGCGGTGGGCTCGTTCGTCATCGCGTTTCTTGACTCGTATGAGGTTCGGTTTAAGGTCCGTAGGCGCACGCGCGGTGCGGACGGTGGAAGGCATTTGCGCCGCAACAAGCGCAAATAAGAATGCCCGGGGGTCGGATCCCGGGCATTTAACAACGTCGGAAACTGGTCGCCCGCGCTCCTAAGTACTTACGCGGGGTGCGTCGTTTCCTGTAGCTATTGTATCCCGAATAGCCCCGCCGATTCGGGACATTTTTAAAACGCAAATGCGGGCCCATACTTGCGCTGTGCAATGCTGTCAGGCTGCGTTGTCCGGTGCATGAGTTTGCTAATCGGCTATTATTTGTTTAGACAACTTGAGTTGTAGAGGAGTGACCGGCGATGGTGCAGGGCGCCAAACATATGAAGAGCAATAACGCCGCGGCCAACGGTGGCTCAAGCCCTCAGCCCAAACCTCAGCCCAAGCCCAAGCCCAAGCCCAAGCGCCGCCGCAAGCGACTGCCGCGCTGGGCCGACCGGCTCATCACCATCGTGATCATCCTTGTTGGCGTGGGCCTTATGACCTGGCCGTGGATCTTGGACCGGCTCGAGGCCTCGGGCGTGTTCAACCAGATCAGCACCGTGTCCAGCACCGTGGACGCGCTGTCTGCCGAGGAGCGCGAGCGCATCCTGCTCCAGGCGCGCTCCTTTAACGAGCAGCTGGCGGGCGAGGCCACCGAGCTTCCCGCCGACCAGATCGAGCCCTACGCCCAGCAGCTTATCTTTGACCGCGACCCCATGATGAGCTGGGTCGAGATCCCCTCCATCGACGTGAGTATGCCCATTTACCACGGCACGAGCGAGGAAGTCCTTATGGCGGGCGTCGGCCACCTGGAGGGCACGAGCCTGCCGGTGGGCGGCACCTCGACGCATTGCGTGCTCACCGCGCACTCGGGCATGCGCAACCTGAGCATGTTCGACGACATCCATTCGCTGGAGCCCGGCGACTTGGTGCTGCTGCACACCATGAACAAGACGCTCGCCTACAAGGTGGTCGGCTCCGAGGTGGTGCTGCCCGAGGAGATGGAGTCGCTGACCATCGAGCCCGGCGCCGACAAAGTGACGCTCGTCACCTGCACGCCCTACGGCGTGAACGACCATCGCCTGCTGGTGCATTGCGTGCGCACCAAGTACAGCAAGAAGGACGTCGACAAGCAAAAGTCGCTGGCCGGCCGCCACTGGGGCAAGCGCGAGTTTGCCGTGCTCATTGTGGTCGTAGCCATTGTGCTGTTGCTGTTGGACATCGTGATCCACGCGGTCCGCAAGCGCCGCAAGGCCAAGGCCTCGGCATAAGACATCGTTCAGAACCACCACAATGAGGACAGGCACCTTTGTGGTGGTCGGGGCTTCCAAACCATCACAACATTCGATGAAAATCTCGATTTTGGCGAAAAGTGTCGAATGTTGTGATGGTTTTCATTATGGACGGCGCGGTTTTCATTGTGGGCGGGACGGTTTTCGCTGTGGGCGGTGCGGTTTCGCTGCAGAACCGCCAGCCTGCCGCCTGCCAACCGCCGCCCTCGTTACGTTTTCGCTGCATTTAGGTAAAGCACCTGCTCCAAGCGGCGTTGCCTTGTATACTAGAGCGGTTTATCTGTTATGCGGAAGGGAGCGCCTATGGCACTCAGCGAGAAAGATGTGCGCGGCATCGCCGAGTACGCAAAGATCGCACTGACCGATGACGAGCTCACCCAGATGACGTCCTACATGAATGACGCCGTCCAGATGCTCGAGCCCGTCCTGCAATATGACTTACCCGACGTGGAGCCCACGTTCCATCCCATCGGAAGCCTGTCCAACGTGATGGGCGACGACCTGCGCGAGCCCGAGCGCGACCTGCCGCTCGACGTCGCGCTCGAAAACGCCGGCAGCGCGCGTGAGCGCTACTTCCGCGTGCCGTCCATTTTGGGAGAGGGGGAGAGCGAATAATGGCGCTAAGCTTCGATTCCCTTACCGCCGCCCAGATCGCCGCGGGCGTTTCCGCCGGCGACTTTACCGCTACCGAGGTGGCCCAGGCCTCCCTTGCAGCCATCGAGGCGCGCGAGGGCGGGGTCCAGGCATTCCTGCAGGTGGCGCCCGAGCTTGCGCTCGAGACCGCTGCGCGCGTGGATGCCGACCGTGCCGCAGGCAAGCCGCTGCCCCCGCTCGCGGGCGTGCCGCTGGCCATCAAGGACAACATGAACCTCGTGGGCACATGCACCACCTGCGCTTCCCGCATGCTCGAGAACTACCAGAGCGTCTACACCGCCACCTGCGTCCAGCGCATGCTCGACGCCGGCTGCCTGCCCATGGGCAAGGCCAACATGGACGAGTTTGCCTTTGGCAGCTCCACCGAGAGCTCGGCGTTCCACCGCACCAACAACCCCTGGGATACCGAGCGCGTGCCCGGCGGCTCTTCGGGCGGCTCCGCTGCCGCCGTCGCCGCGGGCGAGGTCGCGCTCTCGCTGGGCTCGGACACCGGCGGCTCCATTCGCCAGCCGGCGTCGCTGTGCGGCGTGGTGGGCTTTAAGCCCACGTATGGCGCCGTGAGCCGTTACGGCGTGGTTGCCTTTGGCTCGTCGCTCGACCAGGTGGGGCCCTTTGGCCGCACGGTCGAGGATGTCGCGCTGGCCATGAACGCGCTCACCGGCGCGGGCCACGATCCGTACGACTGCACCAGCCAGGATTGCGCCGTCGACTTTACCGAGCATCTCAACGACAGCATCGAGGGCAAGCGCGTGGGCATCATCCCCGCGTTTATGGAGGCCGGGGGCCTGACACCCGAGGTCAAGGCCGCTGTTCAGCGCGCCGCCCAGGAGCTGCAGAACCAGGGCGCCGAGCTGGTTGAGGTCGACCTGCCGCACCTGGATGCCGCCATCGCTGCCTACTACGTCATCGGCCCGGCCGAGGCGTTCTCCAACCTGGCGCGTTTCGACGGCATTCGCTACGGCTATCAGGAGGAGGGCTGCGCCAACCTGTCCGACCAGAGCTCGCTGTCGCGCGCCCACGGCTTTGGCGCCGAGGCCAAGCGCCGTCAGATGCTCGGCGCCTACCTGCTGAGCTCGGGTGTGTACGACAAGTACTACTACGCTGCGCAAAAGGCCCGCACGCTCATCACGCAGGACTACGACGCCGCGTATGCCAAGGTGGACACCATCCTCATGCCCGCCTCGCCACGCACGGCCTTTAAGTTTGGCGAGATCAGCGACCCCACGCAGATGTACCTCTCCGACCTGTACACCATTTCGCTCAACATTTGCGGCAACGGAGGTATCTCGGTGCCGCTGGGCCTGGGCGAGGATACTCATCTGCCCGTTTCTGCCCAGCTGGTTGGTCCGGCCTTTAAGGACCGTCAGCTGCTCACGTTTGCCCGCGCCCTGGAGCGCGGCTTTGCCGATGCCGCCACGGGAGCGCCCGCGCTTTCCGTCGCGCCCGATTTTGCCGGGAAGGGAGGCGAGCTGTAATGAAGGAGCTTTCCGAGGTCCTGCAGGATTGGGAGGCCGTGATTGGCCTGGAGATCCATACCGAGCTCACCGCGCTCGATACCAAGATGTTCTGCAACTGCAAGCTCAGTCACGATGACGAGCCCAACGCCAACGTGTGCCCGGTGTGTCTGGGCCTGCCCGGCGCCCTGCCGGTGCCCAACAAGCGCGCCATCGAGAGCATCGTCAAGGCCGGCCTCGCCACCAACTGCGAGATCCAGCGCCACTCGATGTTCTACCGCAAGCACTACTTCTATCCCGATATGGCCAAGAACTTCCAGACCACGCAGGGTCCGGTTGCCTTTGCCATGTACGGCCACCTGGACCTGGACGTGACCGGTCGCGGTGCCGCCGAGCGCCCCGACTGCGCATTTGGTGAGGCCGAGGCCCAGAGCCTGGCGAGCGCTTCGGCCAACGCCGAGGGACTGTCCACGTCCATGACGTCGACCATGCGCGAGGGCAACCAGCGCGCCGGCCACCTGGCCAGCTACGATGCATCCAACCTGCAGATGCCCGAGCGTCGCGAGGACGGCTCCTACACGGTGCCCATCCGCATCCTGCGCATCCACATGGAGGAGGACGCCGCCAAGATGGTGCACGTGGGCGGTGCCGAAGGCCGCATTACCGCCGCGGCCGAGTCGCTCGTCGACTACAACCGCTGCGGCACGCCTTTGATTGAGCTCGTGACTGAGCCCGACTTGCGTACGCCCGAGGAAGCGCGCCTGTTTATGGAGAAGCTCCGTCGCATCTTTGTGACGCTGGGCATTTCCGATTGCTCCATGGAGAAGGGTTCCATGCGCTGCGACGGTAACGTGTCGCTGCGCCGCCGCGGCGAGACCAAGCTGGGCACCAAGACCGAGCTTAAGAACCTCAACTCGTTTAAGAGCCTGCATGACGGCCTTGCCTATGAGATTTGCCGCCAGGCCGAGGTGCTCGAGGAGGGCGGCATCATCTATCAGGAGACCCGCCACTGGGAGCCCAGCCGCAAGCGTACCGTGGTCATGCGTGTGAAGGAGACGGCCGACGACTATCGTCTGTTCCCCGATCCCGATCTGGCGCCGTTCGACCTGGACGACGAGTTCATCGACCGTTGCCGTGGCGAGATCCCCGAGCTGCCCGATGCCAAGCGCGCCCGTTTTGAGGCCGACTTTGGCATTAAGGCGGCCGATGCCGAGCAAATCGCCGGCGACCCCGAGTTTGCCGACTTCTTTGAGGCCGCCGCTGCCGGTATGGCTGGCAAGGAGGCCCAGACGGTCGCAAACCTGCTGGTGAACGAGATGATCGCCTACCTTAAGGGTGCGGGTGTGTCGCTGGCCGAGTCCGGTATCGCGCCGGCTCAGGTGGCAGCTCTTGCCAAGCTGCTGGCGACCGATGCCATCAGCTCCAACCAGGCGCACGAGGTCTTTGAGGCCATGGCCCAGACCGGCGACGATCCCAACAAGATCGTCGACGAGCGCGGTATGCGTCAGGTGAGCGATGCCGGCGCGCTGCAGCCGATCGTGGACGAGGTGCTGGCAAACTGTGCCGATCAGGCGCAGCAGTATCGTGACGGCAACCAGAAGGTCATCGGCTTTTTGGTGGGCCAGTGCATGAAGGCGAGCCGCGGCAAGGGCAACCCCAAGCTCTTCAACGAGTTGCTGAGAACGTCGCTCTCGTAGCTGCGAGGCCGGGGAAGCCCCGAGTCGCCGGGGTATTTCCTCCAAATTTCAAACAGTCCTATGCAAGACGAAGGCCACGTTTAGTGGCCTTCTTTGCATGCGGAACTCATTTGGAGCAAACACCCCGGCGACTCGGGGCTTCCCCGGCCAGACGACTCGGCCGTTCGGGTCAGGCGGGGCTGAATGGAATAGAGTGAATGGGCGTGCCGTCGGCACGCCCATTGTTTTGAAGGGAACTCATTGAGAGGCAAGGCCCTGCGCCCGGCCCCTCGGTTCCGTAACGACTCGGCCGTTCGGGTCAGGTAGGCTGAATGGAATTTGGTGAATGAGGGCGCCGTTGGTGCCTTCATTCTTTATATATGTTGGGAGCGCCAGGCGGTGGGGGTGGTGCCGGTGTGTTGCTTGAAGGCTTGGGCGAAGGCGGCCTGCTGAGGGTAGCCTAGACGCTCTGCGACCTGCGCTATCGTGAGCGAGCTATCGGCCAAAAGGTCCTGTGCTCGCTCCATACGGCGTCTGCGAATGTAGGCACCCAGGGACTCGCCGGTTTGGGCCTTAAAGGTGGCGCATAGCTTGGAGCGGCTTGTGTAGAGCCTCTCGGCTACCTCGTTGATACCCACACGTCTGCCTGTGTCGAGCGTGCGCTCAATCATTGCCGTTGCTTCTTCGGCAATGGTTATGCTGACGCGTGTGTCCGCCGCCTGCCGTGCCTGCTTGTGGGCCGCGCGCGAACAGGCGAGCTCCGCGACCATGGTCTCCACGATGCCCTGCATATAGACGTGTCCGCCTACGGTGCGGGCGCGTTCCTCGTTAATCCTGCGCAACGTGTGGCAGATGGCAGACGTCGCTTCCTCGTGCCATGGCTCGGCAAACGCCTCAAAGACCCCTGCGAACTCGGTGGGATAGCGGTGCTCCAGTTCGTCAAAATAACCGGGCAAAAAGAGCACCGAGCGCGAGTGATAGAGCCGCCCTGCAAACAGTGGGCTTAACTCCTCGCCACAGTTATCTTGGATAAAGCTGCACACGGCATTGTTTGGCCACGGTCCATGCAGGGGTTTAAGGTTCGCAGGCGTTATGCCGGCTTCGGGCATGCACATGAGCGTGGGCGCGCTGACCTCGCTCACGCACGCGTACGGTTCGGGTGTGTATTCGGCCAGGTACATATCGTGCGTCGGGGTAATGTAATGCTCCATGACGATGCAGGCAGGGGAGAGGGGCATGATCCATGCGCGTCCGTGCGCCCGATCGTTTGCCACCTCGCCGGTAAAGACGGCGCCCTTGCCGGTAAGCTCCAGGCCAAACTGCTCAAACTGCGGTGCGTAGAGCTCGGTTATGTCGGTCGCTGCCCGCCGTATTTGCAAAAGCGTCCCTTTCCTTTGCAGAAACGTCCACGCCTGGCCCAATTGTGTGCCTTGGCTAACACGCCCATGATAAGTTTCTTACGGTTAACTCTCAAGCCGTTAGAAAGGAATCTCATGGCAAAGGGATCAAAAAAGGAAGGTGGCGGCATCGGCGAGCTGCTTGCATATGCCGGTGAACGTAAATTCCTAACGTATTTGGGCATGGCCCTCTCGGCGCTCTCGCAGCTGCTGAGCTTTGGCCCGTACGCGTGCATCTGGCTTGTTGCGCGAGATCTTATCGCCGTGGCGCCCAACTGGAGCGAGGCCGCCAATATCGCGACGTATGGCTGGTGGGCCGTGGGGTTTGCGCTGGCAAGCATCGTGGTCTATTTCGTGGGGCTCATGTGCACGCACCTGTCTGCGTTTCGCTGCGCGTCCAATATTCGCAAGACTACGAGCGAGCACCTGCTTAAGCTGCCGCTTGGCTACTTTGACACACACGCCACCGGTGAGCTGCGCCGTATCGTAGACGGATGCGCCGCTTCCACAGAGACTTTGCTCGCACACATGCTGCCCGATATCGCAGGCGCCGCCGCCATGGTCGTGGGCTTGCTCGTGCTGCTTTTCGCCCTCGATTGGCGCTTGGGCGCGGCGTGCCTCATTTCGGTGGCCGTTTCGTTTTGCGCCATGGCCACCATGATGAGCGGCAAGGGCGCCGAGTTTATGAAGGCCTACATGGGCGCGCTGGTCAAGATGAACAAGACCGGCACCGAATACGTACGCGGCATCCCCGTGGTCAAGGTATTCCAGCAGACGGTCTACTCCTTTAAGGCGTTCCACGATGCGATCGCCGAATACGCCGACATGGCACAAAGCTATGCGGGCACGTTTTGCCGAGGTCCGCAGGTACTCAACCTTACCGCGCTCAATGGTCTTGTGACATTCCTGTTGCCCGTGGCGTTGCTGTTGGCGCCGGGCGAGAAGGACTTCGCGCATTTTATGGCCAACTTCACGTTTTACGCGATATTTTCGGCCGTGGTACCGACGGCCATGACCAAGCTCATGTTTGTGGGCGAGGCCTCTCAGATGAGTGCCGATTCGCTGGCTCGCATCCGAAGCATCATGGATTCCAAGCAGCTCTCCGTGCCTGTCCAGCCCAAGCACCCCGCCGGTAGCGATGTGCGCTTTGAGGACGTGAGCTTTACGTACGAAGGTGCCGAAGCACCTGCCGTTAGCCATGTGAGCTTTAACGTTTCCGCGGGTAGCACCCTCGCGCTGGTGGGTCCCTCGGGCGGAGGTAAGTCAACCTGCGCAAGCCTGATCCCGCGTTTTTGGGATGTTTCCGCAGGTCGTGTGCTCGTAGGCGGTGTGGACGTTCGCGACATAGATCCGCACGAGCTTATGGACCAGGTCGCCTTCGTGTTCCAGACCAACCAGCTGTTCCGGCAAACACTTGCCGATAACGTGCGTGCCTCCAAGCCCACGGCCACTGATGACGAAGTGCGTGCGGCCCTCTCCGCAGCTCAGTGCGACGACATTGTGGCCAAGCTCCCGCAGGGTATTAACACCATGCTCGGTGCTGGAGGGGCATATCTTTCGGGCGGCGAGGTGCAGCGCGTGGCACTCGCCCGCGCGATTCTTAAAGACGCACCTATCGTGGTGCTCGATGAGGCCACAGCGTTTGCCGACCCCGAGAACGAGGCGCTCATCCAGCGTGCCTTTAGCAAACTGGCGGCGGGTCGCACAGTCATTATGATCGCGCACCGGCTTTCGACCGTGGTGGGGGCCGACAAGATCGTGGTGCTCAACCAAGGTAGCGTGCAGGAGACTGGCACCCATGCCGAGTTGCTGTCCCAAGAGGGTCTGTATGCCAAGATGTGGGCCGAATACGAACAGGCCGCGAGCTGGAAGATCACTGCTGCCGCGGATGCCGCTGTCACGAAGGGAGGCGAGGCCTAAATGTTCGCCTCATTCCAAAAGAAGTATTTCCTATCCGATAAAGGCGTCGCCGGCGTAAAACGCGGCATTTTCTGGACCACGCTCACTAATCTCATTACCATGGCCGGCATGGGCTTATTGTTCCTGGTCATGGCCGGTTTTGTCGAACATCTCGCCACCGGTGCCGACCTGCCGGATGCCCTGCCGATTGTGGGCGGCCTCCTGGTCTTTTTCGTGTTGCTCTTTGCCTCTAACTGGCAGCAGTATTACTACACCTACTGCATTTTTTACGAGGAATGCGGCAAGCAGCGTATGGAGATTGCCGAGCGCTTGCGCAAACTGCCGCTGTCGTTTTTTGGTCGTCGTGATCTGGCCGATTTAACCGAGACCATCATGGGCGACGTCCAGGCCATGGAGCACGCCTACAGCCACGTGCTGGGAGAGCTTTGGGGTGCCATCATCGCAAGCGCCATTGTGTTCGTGGCGTCGCTGTTCTTTTGCTGGCAGCTGGCGATCGCGGCGTTTTGGAGCGTGCCCGTGGCCTTTGCCGTGCTGTATCTGACACGCGGCCCCATGACCCCGGTGTTCGACCATGTGCGCGCCGAGAAGGTCAAGGTTACCGAGGCGATCCAGGAGACGCTCGACTGCGTGCGCGAGATCCGCGCCGCCAACCAGGAGACTCATTATCTTGAGGGGCTCAACGCCGTGATCGATGCCGAGGAGCGCGAGACCACCAAAGGCGAGCTCGCCAATGGGCTTTTGGTCAACTCCGCCTTTGCCATCCTGCGCCTGGGGATTGCCACCACGTTGGTCACGGGCGCTGCGATGGTCGCCTCCGGCCAGGTCGACTTTTTGATGATGTTTGCCTTCCTGCTTATGGTGAGCCGCATCTATGCGCCCTTTGATCAGGCGCTGATGCTGATGTCCGAGCTGTTTGCCGCCGAGTCGTCGGCCAAGCGCATGCGTTCCATCATGGAAGAGCCCGTGGCGCGGGGCAGCGAGAAATTTGAGCCCGTGGGCCACGATGTGGTGTTCGATCACGTGGCATTTGGCTATGGTGCGGGCGAGGACGGCCGCGCCGGCGAGAAAGTTCTTACCGACGTGAGCTTTACCGCCAAGGAAGGCGAAGTTACGGCACTGGTCGGTCCTTCGGGTTCCGGCAAGTCTACGGTGAGCCGCCTGGCTGCGCGCTTTTGGGACGCCACCGAAGGCACGGTCACCGTGGGTGGCGTGGATGTTGCGAGCGTGGATCCCGAGGTGCTGCTGCGCGACTACGCCATTGTGTTCCAAGACGTGCTGCTCTTTGACGACACGGTGATGGGAAACATCCGTCTTGGTCGTCGCGATGCCACCGATGAGGAAGTGCTTGCTGCCGCGCGTGCCGCCAACTGCGACGAGTTTGTGAGCCGCATGCCGCAGGGCTACAACACCATGATCGGCGAGAACGGCTCCAAGCTGTCCGGCGGTGAGCGCCAGCGCATCTCTATCGCCCGTGCGCTGCTCAAAGACGCGCCTATCGTGCTGTTGGACGAGGCGACGGCGAGCTTGGATGTGGAGAACGAGACCGTGGTTCAGCAGGCGCTCTCCCGTCTGCTTGCAGGTAAGACGGTTATCGTTATTGCCCACCGTATGCGTACGGTGGAAAATGCCGACAAAATCGTTGTACTCAAGGATGGTGTGGTTGCCGAGCAGGGCACTCCGGCGCAGCTCAAGGCGGCAGGTGGAGAATTCGCCCGCATGGTGGCGCTGCAAAAGGAAGCAGCTACCTGGCAGTTGTAAGAAGGGGCAAAGGGACAGTCCCTTTCTCACATTGACAATCGGTTACTCCGCATCGTTAATTTTCAAAAGGTTAGCCATGGCTGACCTAGATAGTTAGATAAAATTGAGATATTTCAAAAGTGTGCTCGAGCAAACTTGTTTACTCGGGTGCTGAGGCACCGTGCCGCGTCCGATGCGGCAAAAGGGAGAAGCAACATGAAGAAGTCGACGTTCAATACCCTGCTTGTCGGTGGCGGTTTTCTGCTTGGCACGGCCGGCATCAAGCTGCTTACCAGCGCTCCGGTCAAGAATGCCTGCGTGCAGGGTATTGCGTGCGGTATGCGCATCAAGAACGGCTACCAGGACATGGTCGAGCAGGCCAAGGCTAATGTCGACGACATGGTTGCCGAGGCTGCTTACATCACCCAGAGCGAGGCCGCTGCTGACGAGGCAGCCGAGTAACGCTCCCAGGCACAAACTATGAGATTCTCGATTATTAGCGAGATCCCCGGCAGGACCCGTCTTCAATTGGCGGGTCCTGTGCCAGAGAGCGATCTCGATGCACTTCTTAAGCTTGGCGGCGACATCGACGGCGTGCACAAGGTGCGCGTCTACGGCCGCATCGGCCAGATGGCACTCGAATACGACGAGTCGCGCCGCGATGCCGTGCTGGCCGCCGTCGGTGCGCTCGACGCTCAGGCCATTGCCGACGCAAAGACGGGTTACGTGATGCAGCTTGAGCCGCGCAAGCACAAGCTCGTTATGGATCTTGCCACGCTTGTCGGCGCCCACTATGCGCGCCGATGGTTTTTGCCCACGCCCCTGCGTGCGGTGTTTGTCGTGGCCGGTTACATGGCATTTTTGCGCGCTGCCCTTCATGAGCTGGCGCAGCCGCGCCTGACCGTTCCTGTGCTCGACGCTTCGGCTATCGGCATTTCGTTCGTCAAGCGTGATGTCGACACCGCGGGCCAGACAATGTTCCTGCTCAACGTGGGCGAGCTGCTCGAGGACTACACCCGCGCCATGAGCGAAAACGAGCTCATCAACTCGCTGCTCGACGTGCCCGACAAGGCACAAAAGGTGGTCGGCGACACCGAGGTGAGCGTTGCCGCTACCGAGCTTGAGCCTGGCGATCTGGTCGCCGTGCGCACCGGCATGTCCATTTGCATTGACGGCGTGGTCGAGCAGGGGAGCGCCATGGTCAACCAGGCGACCCTGACCGGCGAGCCGCTGGCCGTCGAGCGCAGCGTGGGCGACGACGTGTTCGCCGGTACCGTCGTGGAAGACGGCAGCATCTTGGTGCGCGTGCGCGCCAACACGGCGCAGACCAAGCTGCGCTCGATCGTCTCGCTCGTGCAGACGGCCGACTCGCTCAAGTCCGAGGGCCAGTCGCACATGGAAGACCTCGCCAACAAGATCGTCCCGTGGAACTTCCTGCTTGCGGGTCTGGTCGCGCTCACCACGCGCAGCCTTATCAAGACCTCGGCGGCGCTGATGGTCGACTACTCGTGCGCGCTCAAGCTCACGGGTTCCGTCGCCGTCATGACTGCCATGAGCGATGCCGCCAAGATGGGCGTCATGGTCAAGGGCGCGAAGTACTTTGAGTCGTTTGCCAAGGCCGACACCATTGTGTTTGATAAGACCGGCACGCTGACCGAGGCGCAGCCGCGCCTGGCTTGTGTGCTGACGACCGACGGCTGGAGCGAGGACGAGGTCCTGCGCCTTTCTGCCTGCCTGGAGGAGCATTTCCCGCATCCTGTGGCGCGTGCCGTGGTCAACGCCGCCCGCGAGCGCGGGCTCGAGCACCGCGAGCGCCATGCCGCCGTCGAGTACATCGTGGCGCACGGCATCGCTTCGTCCATCGAGGGGCGTCGCGCGATTATCGGCTCGGCACACTTTGTGTTTGAAGACGAGAGCGCGCAGCTCGATTCCGACATTAAGGAGTGCATTGAGTCCCAGATGCAGGGCCTGTCGCCGCTGTATCTGGCGGTCGATGGAAAGGTCGTCGGCGTGCTCGGCATCGAAGATCCGCTCAAGGCCGGGGTCCGCGAGGCCATTGCCGACCTGCATGCGCTGGGCGTCAAGCACGTGGTCATGCTCACGGGTGACTCCGAGCGCACGGCCGAGCGCATCGCGCGCGAGGCGGGTGTCGACGAGTTTAAGGCCGAGCTGCTGCCCGAGGACAAATACGCGTATGTGGAGCGCATTAAGAGCGAGGGGCGCCACGTTGCCATGGTGGGCGACGGCGTCAACGACTCACCGGCGCTGGGCCTGGCCGACGTGGGCCTGGCCATGGGTGGCGGAAGCGACATCGCCAAGGAGGTCGCCGATATCATCCTGACCGATACGGATCTTGCCGCGATCGTGCGCCTGCGCCGCATGAGCCAGGGCCTCATTGATCGTCTGACGAGCTCCTACTCTAAGGTGATGCTCACCAACTCGGCGCTGTTGGCATTGGGTATTACCGGCGCGATTACCCCGCAGACGTCGTCACTGCTGCACAACGGCTCGACGATTGCCTACAGCCTGAGCAACGCAAAGGCGTACCTGCGTTAGCAGACGTGTTCGCCCACGTTATCTGGCCTGCGCCCAGACGGCATCGGTGTCGTCCGAGCGCAGGCCTTTTGCGTTTGACCATGTGCTAGCTTCTCTATATAGTGGTGCTAGCATGGCTAGCAATTGAAGGGGGCGGGATCGACGTGGGTGCTGTTAGTGGCATGGCGCAGGTGAACGTTCGCGTGGATCGACAGGTCAAGAACCGTGCCGAGGAGGCGCTGCGGCTTTCGGGCGGGTCACTGCCCGAGCTCATCAAAAAGGTGGTGGCCAAGGTCGCGCAGGGCGGTGGTTCGTGCGAGGAAGTGCTTGCGGCCGTCGACGACCGGCAGCAGACCGTCGCGCCCGATACGCCGTTCGCCGCATCATGGGCGGTGGCGGATCAGCTTTACGCGGACCTGGGTATCGCCGCGTCGCCCGTATCCGACGATCGCGATTGGGACGCAATCTATTCCGACGCCATGGACGAGCGCTATCGCCAAAAGGGGATGATCCTGTGAGCGGGGCTCCCCTCAAAATAATGGTGGACGCCAACGTATGGGTTGATTCGTTTTGCGTCGACCATGCCGAGTCGCTTGCCGCGCGTGCGTTTATTGGGCAGGCGGCGGAGGCAGGGGCATTGATGTTCTTTCCGGTGCATATCGCCAAGGACGTGCTGTACGTTGTCCAACACGAGCTGAAGCGTAGCGTTCTTGCCAGTGGGGGAGCGCTCGACGAGGCTTCTGCCCGCGCGATTGGCGATGCGGCGCTGGCGTTTGTTCGGAACATGACCGAAAACGCCACGGCCGTGGGTGCAGATGCGTCGGACCTTTGGCTGGCCGACAAATACTTAGCGCTCCATCGCGATTACGAGGACAACTTGGTACTCGCCGCATGCAAACGCGCGCAGGTCGATTACTTGGTGACCAACGATCGCAAGCTGCTCGAACATGCCGATCTTGCAGCAAAGACCCCGCGCCAAATGATGCCGATTCTTGCTTTGGCCAAACGCGGCAGCGCGGTTATCGGTTGACGCGAACTGTTTGCGGGCCCCTTGGACGACGATGCGCCAAGGGGCCCGCGTCTGCTATTTACAAAAGCTCGGCCTTGATGGCGGGACTTTCTGCGAGCTGCTCGGCTGCCTTTTCGTCGGAGCTGTCGAGTGCTGCCAGACTGCGGTAGACCCACTCGTTGACCTGGGTGTTCTTGACGCCTGCGGTCTGCATAAGGGCGCCTACCTCGCGGATTGCTGCGAGCAGATCGGCTTTGGGACCCGCGAGCTCGACCTCGATGCCGTGGTAGGCGGCCACGCCGCGGTTCTCACTCACGTGGTCGATAAAGCCCTCGACGGTCTCAAGCTGCTGGGCGAGTGCTGCATCATCGTCAGCGTCCAGCGCAACAAGGGCGTTCGAAACCGTGAGGGCGGGATGTCCGCAGGGGACAAAGCCTTCGATGACATCCATAGCTTCGGTAATGGTTGAGCCCAGGCCTGCGAGGGCATTGACGAGTTGCTGCTTGGTATCCATAACGGTCCTTTCGACGGGTCAATTTTGCTTGGCGAAAATATACGTGACGCGATCGGTAACAAAAGTGCGAAGTATGGTGCACATTGGGGTCTTCACAGCTCGTGCATAGAGCGGCTGTCTGCCTTTAGAACGTGGTAAGATAGCTATCCACGAGCGGGGTTCACCCCGCGTGTTCCTTGAAAAGTCGACGGTTATCGGGTGTTTGCAGGCCCGATACCATCCAGACTTTCCCGACATCCGGGGGCGACTGGTTTCGACACGATAGCTCTGAGAGAGGAAGCAAGCCGAGGTCTCCTCGCCTCGTTAAACAGGGGTACCGTCAAATTGAATTGACAACAACTCTTCTTTTGAGCCTATGGCTCTCGCTGCTTAGTTTATAGCGGCACGTCAACCCGGTGATTTCCCCGACACCGGCGCGACGTCATGTTAGGGGAATGCTCCTGCGCACGTAATCGGTATGGCGCGGGCTAAGACCGAACCGGTTAGGACGCCGCGAGCGTGTCGCTGCGCGCAAAGCGTCCGAGACAAAACCAGCGACTGAGCTTGGAGATGCCAATCAGGGGGCTTTCGTGGACCGGAGTTCGATTCTCCGCGCCTCCACCATACGTAACAGGCAGGTAGATACTTATATCTACCTGCCTTTTTATTTCCAGTTCGTACCGCGGAGAATCGAACTCTGTGCAGGGCGCGAGCGTTAAGCAAACGCGAAGCGTTTGTAGCGAGCGGGCGAGGACGCCGGCGGGCGGCCGAAGCCGGTGCGGATTTGCGAAGCAAATACGCGGATTCTCCGCGCAAAGCTTCAACCCTATGCAGATGCGATGCCGATCGGACTGCAGCCTGCCATGCCCCGCATCAACGTCGCCCCAGGCGGAAAATCCATCCCAGAATTCCGGTTCAGACTGGGATGCGGTTTCCGGATGACGTTTCAAGCGGAAACCGCATCCCGGAATCGACGCTCGGAATGGGATTCATTTTCCGGATGGCGCCTCAAGCGGAAACTGCAACCCGGAATCCGCGCTCAGAACGGGTCGCGCTTTCCCAACGGCGGTCCAAGCGGAAAGCGCATCCCGTAATCCCGCCTCAAACTGGGACGCACTTTCCGCTGCACCTGCCGCCTCGAAAAACCTGCGCGCCCTCCATTCCAAAACTGGGTAGAAGAAAGCCAAAACGCAATCGCAGGAGGTCAATATGACTGCAGAAGATAAGGCAAAGAACGCCGGCAAGGTCGCGCTCGTCTTGGAGGGTGGCAGTTTTCGTGGGCAGTTTACCGCCGGCGTGCTCGACGTTCTCATGGAGGCCGGTGTTGAAATTCCGGCGGTGTACGGCGTTTCGGCCGGTGCGCTCAACGGCGTCAACTACAAGTCGCACCAGATCGGTCGCACCAACCGAGTCAATTTGACCTTCTGCAACGACAGCCGCTACATGGGCGCCGCGTCGTTTGCGTCCACGGGTTCCATCGTGGGTTACGACTTTATCTTCAACGACGTCCAGGACCGCCTGGATCCTTTTGATAACGAGACGTTCGACGCCAGCCCTATCGAGATGTACGCCGTCGCGACGGACATGCTGTTTGGAACCGCTGCCTACCTGCCGGTCAAAAGCGCCGTGCTCGACCTCGACGCCGTGCGCGCCTCGACGTCGCTGCCGCTGGTGACGCCGCCGGTCGAGATTGACGGGCACAAATACGTCGACGGCGGCGTGGCCGATTCGGTTCCTATCGAGCATGTGCTCGAGGAGGCGGGCTTCGACCGTGCGGTCGTCATCGTCACCCAGGACCGCTCGTATGAGAAAAAGCCCTACGAGTTTTTGCCGGCGGCGCGCGCCCGTTATGCTGACTACCCCTATCTGCTCGAGGCTATCGAGACGCGCCACGACCGCTATAACCTCCAGCGCATGCACCTGTGGAAGTATGAGCGCGATGGCCGCGCGTTGGTCGTCGCTCCGCAAAAGCCGGTCGAGGTCGGCCATGTCGAGCACGATCCGGCAAAGCTTTTGGACCTGTATATCCAGGGCCGTCAGGAGGCAAAGCGCCTGCTCGCGGAAATCCAAGAGTTCGTTGAGCGCTAGCGACGGCGAACCCTCAAAAAATGACAACAGCTAAAGAGTTGGAAAAATCACGGCTCGTGGATGACATGTGCAGAAACTCTGGTCGGAGCCAAAATACCTGTTGACTCGTACGGCGAGCGGGGTAATATGGACGGGTTACTTGCAGAGCCCCGTGAATCTCTGTAACAACACGTACTGTACATGGAGGAGTCTAAGTGATTTCGAAATCGACTCACTACGCCAAGCAGGGCGAGGTCCAGCGCAACTGGGTTCTCGTCGACGCCGATGGTGCTGTCCTGGGCCGTCTTGCCACCCAGATCGCAATGATCCTGCGCGGTAAGAACAAGCCCCAGTTCACGCCCAACAGCGACTGCGGCGACTTCGTTGTCGTCATCAACGCCGATAAGGTCCAGCTTACCGGTAACAAGGCCGACACGAAGACCTATTATCGCCACAGCGGCTACAACGGCGGCCTCAAGGCTGAGAGCTTCCGCCAGGCTATGGAGAAGCACCCGGAGAAGGTCATCGAGCGCGCCGTTCGCGGTATGCTGCCCAAGACCACCCTCGGCCGTGCCCAGATGACCAAGCTTAAGGTCTACGCTGGTGCCGAGCATCCGCATGCTGCCCAGAACCCCACGAAGATTGAGCTGGAGGCTTAAAGATGGCTGAGAACACCGTTGTCTACCAGGGTACCGGCCGTCGTAAGAACGCCGTCGCCCGCGTCCGTCTCGTCCCCGGCACCGGCAAGGTGACCATCAACAAGCGTGACGCCGAGCAGTATTTCGGCCGTCATCAGCTCGTTGAGAACGCCCTTGCTCCCTTCAAGGTGACCGACACCGCCGGTCAGTTCGACGTTATCGCTCTGTGCGATGGCGGCGGCATCTCCGGTCAGTCCGGCGCTCTGCGCCTGGGCATTGCTCGCGCTCTTCTGAACGCTGGCGACTACCGTGCTGACCTCAAGAAGGCCGGTTTCCTTACGCGCGATGCTCGCGTGGTCGAGCGCAAGAAGTACGGCCTCAAGAAGGCCCGCCGCGCTCCCCAGTTCTCCAAGCGCTAAGGTTTTATCTCCTTTCGAGATACAATGTACAAGCGGGGCCTGCCGATTCCTCGGCGGGCCCCGCTTTTCTTTTTCGACTAGAGCGGGCGGTTGCATATCGCCTGCTAGGGAAGGAGCGATCCTATGCCCCAGAACATCTTCGGTACCGACGGCGTCCGTGGCGTCGCCAATGCCGACCTCTCGTGCGACCTCGCGTTTCGCCTGGGCCGCGCGGCGACCAAGTTCCTTGGTCCGGATATCTGTGTCGGCCGCGACACGCGTCTTTCGGGCACCATGCTCGAGAGCGCTCTGACCGCTGGCATCATGGCCGAGGGCGGTCGTCCGCACTGCTGCGGCGTCATCCCCACGCCTGCCGTGGCGCTGCTCACCGTCCAGAACGAGCTCGACGGCGGTATCGTCATCTCTGCTTCGCATAATCCGCCGGAGTTCAACGGCATCAAGTTCTTTAGCCGCAAGGGCATGAAGCTTCCCGACGCGGTTGAGGAAGAGATCAGCGCCTGGGTCATGTCCGAGGAGGCCATGGCTGCCGACACGTTGCCGACCGGCGCCGGCGTGGGCCACATTATCAAGATGAAGGACGCTCGCAAGGCATATGTCGATCATGCCATCGATACGCTCGACGGCCTGAGGCTCGATGGCCTGGTCGTTGCCGTCGACTGCGGCCACGGCGCTTCTTGCCAGACTACGCCCGCCGCGCTGCAGCGCCTGGGCGCCACGGTGCACGCTATCAACACTGATTACTGCGGCACTGACATTAACGTTGAGTGCGGCTCCACTCACCTTGAGCCCCTGCGCGAGCTCGTGCTGCGCACCCACGCCGATATCGGCCTGGCCCACGACGGCGACGCCGATCGCGTGCTGTTCGTGGACAGCGAGGGCAATGAGATCGACGGTGACTACATCCTGGCTATCTGCGGTTCTGACCTTGCCGCTCGCGGCAAACTCGCCAACTCCGAGATCGTCTCGACCGTCATGTGCAACCTTGGCTTCTCCATCGCTATGAAGGAGCAGGGCTTCGAGATGGTCCAGACCGCCGTGGGCGACAGCTACGTTTTGGAGCGTATGCTTGCGGATGGCGCCGTCATCGGCGGCGAACAGTCCGGCCACATCATCTTCCTGGAGCACAACACCACCGGTGACGGCCTGGTGACGGCTCTGCAGCTGCTGGCCGTGCTTAAGCGCACCGGTCGCACCCTCACCGATCTTGCCGGCATCATGAAGAAGTACCCGCAGGTACTCGTCAACGTGCATTCCGACAACAAGGCTGGTCTGGACGATTGCCAGCCCATCTGGGATGCCGTCGCTGCCGCCGAGAAGGAGCTCAATGGTCGCGGCCGCATCTTGGTGCGCCCGAGCGGTACCGAGCCGCTGGTCCGCGTTATGGCCGAGGCCGAGACGCACGAGCTGACCCAGCGCGTTGTCGACGACATCGTCGAGGTTGTCAAGCGCGAACTTCCCTAATGGTCAAAAACGAGTGCCAAGTGGTAAACTGTTAAGGCTATTTTGGTCGATTGGTATGTCCGAGGGGGAGCATGTTCACTAAAGTCCTAAGGTCTTTTGGTATGCGTGGTCGAGTCCTTACGCTGGATGCTCCCATCTCGGGCGACGTCATTCCGCTTTCCGAGGTAAACGACCAGACATTTGCCACCGGCCTTTTGGGCCAGGGCGTGGCGATTCAGCCTACCGGCACGCGTGTGATTGCACCGGCTGATGCCAAGGTCGAGGCCATTTTTCCCACGGGACACGCTGTTGCGCTTAACACGGTCGATGGCTTGGACGTGCTCATCCACGTTGGTTTGGACACTGTTCAGCTTGAGGGCAAGCACTTTACCGTACATGCGCAAGTGGGTGACATCGTCCATAAGGGCGATGTGCTCATTGAGTTCGATCGCGAGGCAATTGCTGCCGAGGGCTATGATGTGACGGTTCCCATCTTGGTGTGCAACTCCGTTGAGTTCTCGAGTATCAAGGGCTCCGTTGGCGTGCATGTCGAAGAGATGGACCAGCTCATCGTTGCTCGCGAGCGCTAGCAAGTGCACGTGGCCATTAGCCTACAATTCAAACACGTTTACGGAGGGCGCCCTTGAAAGAGGACGCCCTCCGTGGCAAGATGGGAAACGTCCGAAGCTAAAAGGCTTCGGGTCACCGTGGACGGGCAGGGGCCTCGACGCGGCTAGACACGAGACACATACATTACGCGACCTCGCCCTGGTGGCCGCACACGTTGGTTGCGGCCGACGCGGGCCGCGGGCAAGTGCTTGTAAGGGGAGCCTTGCCTCTCTTGTACGAGAAAGGACGCGTAATGAAGATCATTAAAGCTAAAGACTACGAGGATATGAGCCGCAAGGCCGCCAATATTATCTCGGCGCAGGTTATCCTCAAGCCCGACTGTGTGCTGGGCCTTGCCACTGGCTCCACCCCGATCGGTGCCTACAAGCAGCTCGCTGCTTGGTACGAGAAGGGCGACGTCGACTTTGCCGAGGTCAGCACCTACAACCTGGACGAGTATCGCGGCCTTTCGCACGACGATCCCCAGAGCTATCACTACTTTATGCGTGAGAACTTCTTCGATCACATTAACATCGACCTGAACAACACGCATGTGCCTGACGGTTCCAACCCTGATGCCGCCGCTGCCTGCTCTGAGTACGACAAAATCGTCGCCGCCGCCGGTTACCCGGATCTGCAGCTGCTCGGCATTGGCAACAACGGCCACATCGGTTTCAACGAGCCCGATGACCACTTCTCCAAGGGCACGCACTGCGTCGACCTCACCGAGAGCACCATTCAGGCCAACAGCCGCCTGTTCGACAGCATCGACGATGTCCCCCGTCAGGCCTACACCATGGGTACCCAGACCATCATGTATGCCCGCATGATCCTGGTCGTCGCCAACGGCGAGGCCAAGGCTCAGGCCGTGCATGACATGTGCTATGGTCCGGTTACGCCCGCGTGCCCGGCTTCGATCCTGCAGCTGCACACCAACTGCGTTGTCGTTGCCGACGAGGCCGCCCTTTCGCTCTGCGAGTAGCGCGAATCCTGCACCTCGACATAGCCTTGCCTAAGGCCTCCGCTTTGCGGGGGCCTTTTTGTTAGGCTCTGTTAGACCAAGGTTGACATAAAAACGATGTCACCGCGAG
>NZ_QRJA01000030.1:348-22817 GCF_003471405.1 Collinsella sp. AM20-15AC | reverse complement strand
AACGGACGCTAGGGAGCCACCCTTACACCAACATTTTCGACGCGATCATCTTGTTGCGCAACATTCACCATCGGCAACATTTTTCGGCCAGCTGTAATGATCCGTTTTCCTCCGTCCCCAAGAGATCATTCTGAGTTGCGGTGAAATAGGGACTTAATACGGGCTCCAGAGGCCAAAAGCAGTCCCTATTCCACCGCAACTTCATGGGGATGTGTGACAATGCCCGTCGGAAAACATCTGCTGTCTTTGGGGGTCTAGCTATGCTGTACGAGTTTTGTGCCGAGAACTTTGAGCGAGTGCCGGCGGCCATCGAGGCCGGTGCGGGGCGCATTGAGCTGTGCGACAACCTCGCCGTCGGTGGCACCACGCCTTCCGCCGGCGTTATCAGCGCTACGGTCAGCTATGCTCACGAGCATGACGCGCGAGTGATGTGCATGATTCGCCCGCGTGGCGGTGACTTTCACTACAACCAGGACGAGCTGCGCATGATGGAGATGGACTTGGGTCTTGCCGTGAGCGCCGGCGTTGACGGCCTGGTCTTTGGCTGCTGCAAGCCCTGTGCCGGCGGCTGGGCGCTCGACGAGCTCACCCTCGGCGCCCTCGTGATGGCTACGGGCTGCGCGACCGAGGAGTGCAAGCGCGGGGCCATCGATATCACCTTCCACATGGCCTTTGACCAGCTTTCGCTCGAGGCTCAGCTCGATGCCATTGACACACTCGCCGACTGCGGCATCACGCGCATCCTGACGCATGGTGGTGCTGCTGGAACGCCGATCGAGGACAACCTGGAGTACCTGTCGCGTCTTGTCGAGTATGCGGGCGACCGCCTGACCATCCTTCCCGGCGGCGGCATTTCTACGGCCAACCGCGATACCGTGGCGGCGGCATTGAGCGTCTCCGAGCTCCATGGCACCAAGATCGTGCAGTTGGAGGTATAACCCGTGGCGCTGGTATTTGACGTTCAGCAGGCGAACGGTAAGCCCGACGATAATCGTCGCCCTGGCACCGCGTGCCCCTTTTGCGACACGGAGGGGCTCGCCAACATCATCGAGCGCGATGGTGACTGCATCTGGCTCGAGAATAAGTTCAAGACCTTGCGGGCCACCCGTCAGACCGTATTGATCGAGTCGGCCAATCACGACGCCGACCTGGCGACCTATGAACCGGATGAGCTGCATCATGTGATGCGGTTTGCCCTGGGCTGTTGGCAGCAGATGATCGATTCCCAACAGTACCTCAGCGTGCTCATGTACAAGAACAAAGGCCCGCTTTCGGGCGGCAGCCTCGTCCATCCTCACATGCAGATTGTGGGTTTGGAGCAGGAAGACGGCTATGCTTCGCTGACTTCCGCCAATTTCGAAGGCATCAATGTCTGGCGGCAGGGGAGAATCTCGGTCAACATCTCAACCGAGCCGATCATGGGATTCTTTGAGGTCAACGTCTCGGCTCCACAGGGAATCGCCGCCAGCGACGACGCCCGCGACCAAGCCGAAGCGGACCTGTTTGCCGATGCGATTCAGGTGGCCCTGCGCTATATCCTGCACGAACACCACGGCGGTCGCGCGGAGTCGTACAACTTGTTCTTCTACCACATGGACGGCCGGACCATTGCCAAGGCGTTGCCACGTTGGGTGGTATCGCCCTACTTCGTGGGCTATCGTCTGGCCCAGGTTAATGCCGAGACCACGCTCTATATCGATGCTGAGCGCCTACGCGCGCATCTGGAAACGCTCGTATAGCAAGGCGAGCGCCTGCGAAAAGTGTGCTGCCTAGCGTGCCATCGCGTCGCGCCCAGCCTTGACCCGCTTGCGCTGTTTGGCGCGCTCCTCGCCGGTCAGTCGCTCAAAGAGATGTCCGATAACCGAGGCGAGCACCTGCTGAAACAGCGTTCCGCACATGACGGGAAACACGACCTCGCCGGGAAAATACTGCGTGGCGATGACGGCGCCCGAAGAGATATTGCGCATGCCGCAGGTAAAGCACATGGTGGTCGTCTCGCTATACGGCAGGTGCAACGCGCGGGCGACCAGAATGCCGACGACAAAGCCGCTGATGGCGAAGGTCAAAATAAAGAGGGCAACTTCCAGGCGCACCGCATTCATGTGTAGCACGTACTCGCTCATGGCGGTGGAGTTGGAGGCGATGACACCCATCATCATAAACTTGCAGGCGGGCGAAAGCGCGGGGGAGAGTTTCTCGTGTCCCCATCCGCGCGTGAACTCGTTGATCACGATGCCGAGCACGGCGGGGATGGCGATCATAAAGGCCATGTTCTGCATCATGCCCGTAACATCGATTGCAACGGTGGCACCCAGCAGGAGCTTAAGCGTGAGCGGAATCGTGACGGGCGAGATGACCGAGGACGTCAGGATGATGGTGAGCGCGAGCGGGCCGTTGCCGCCGAACATACTGATCCACATAAAGGCGGTGACTGCCACGGGTACGCTGTACTCGAGCACGATGCCGCAGACAAGGTTGGGGTTGGAGCCAAAGAATAACGATCCCATGGCATAGGCTGCGATAGGGATAAGCACCGCCGAGACGAGTAACGCCAAGACCAGGTGCAGCGGACGGCGGAACACCTCGGTTACCTGGTGAAAGGTGTTGCTGAGCGCACCCTGAAACGTCATAAAGGCAAACAGGGTGGGAACGATGGGCTTGAGTACGCCAATCTGTTGGGGAAAGAGCACGCCGAGCGCCACGCAAATCGGAACGATGACCTGCATGTGCCCCGCGAGAAACTTGCCCAGTCCAACCCATTGCTTCATATGCGCTTGTGACTCCCTTTGCCCGTGAATCCGTTTTGAATGGATATGCTAGACGCTCGCATGCGTCCGTGCGTCAGAAACGCTCGAATATTTCGAGGCTATTACCGGCATCGTTTACCGAAACCGCGGCGTGCTGCGGCGATTTGCGTCTGCTCTGCACGGTATAATAAATCCGTTCAACAGATCTGCCTGCCGAAGCGGGCATACACAGAGGACTCATCGCTATGAACCGTGAGAGGTATCGCGGCGACCTGCCCCTATCGGGGGTGGGCGCCTATGTCATCGCTTAAGACGACGCATCGCTGGGCGGTCGCTCGGCAAAACCCCGAGCTCGAAAAGGAGCTTTCGGCTGGCTTGGGCATACCCGGGCTGGTGGCGCGCATTATGGTCGCGCACGGCATTACATCCATCGAAGAAGGCCAACTGTTTTTGACGCCTTCGCTCGATCGCGACTGGGCGGACCCGCTCGTTATTCCGGGCATGGCGGTCGTCGCCGACCGCGTTGAGCGTGCTATTCACAGCCACGAGCGCATCGCCGTCTTTGGCGATTTTGACGTCGACGGCATTACGTCGACTTGTCTGTTGACCGAGGCGCTACGTTCGTTTGGCGCCAACGTCACGCCGTTTATCCCGCATCGCTTTGACGAGGGCTACGGCCTGTCGCGTGCGGCGCTCGACCGCGTCAACGAGCTCGCCCAACCCAACCTGATTGTGACCGTCGATAACGGTATTGCCGCCAAGGAAGAGGTTTCCTATCTGGAGAGCCTGGGGATCGATTTGGTGGTCACGGACCATCACGAGCCCTCCGACCAGGTGCCGCAGGGCGTGCCCTTGACCGACCCCAAGCTCGAGGACGAGGGTCCCTCGCGTGAGCTTGCCGGTGCCGGCGTGGCACTCAAGCTGGTGCAGGTTCTGGGCGAGCGTTTGGGCAAGCCGTCGTATTGGCGTTCGCTGATAGAGGTCGCGGCGCTGGGCACCGTGTCCGACATGATGCCGCTCACGCCCGAGAACCGCGCGTTGGTCGCCGAGGGCATCCAGCAGATGCGCGTGACGGCTCGTCCCGGCTACATCGCGCTGGCAGCGCTCGCCAAGGCCGACCTCTCTAGCATTACGGCCGATGGCCTGTCGTTTTCGCTCATTCCCCGCTTGAACGCCGCCGGTCGCATGGCCGATCCCAAGCTGGCGCTCGACCTGCTGCTTGCCCGCGATCCTATCGAGGCAAGCGCGCTGGCGGCCGAGCTCGAGGAGATCAACCGTCAGCGCCGCGAGATCGAAGCGGAGCTCACACGCGACGCCATGGCAAAGGTCGAGGAGACTTATGATGGCGGTCGCGCAATCGTCGTGGGTGGCGAGGGCTGGCACGAGGGCGTCAAGGGTATCGTAGCGAGCCGTCTGACCAACCGTTATCACGTGCCGGCGCTGCTCTTTTCGATCGAGGACGGCGTTGCACGCGGATCGGGCCGCTCGGTGGGCAAGGTCAACCTGTTCGATGCCGTAGAGCGCTGCTCGGATCTGCTGATTCGCCGCGGCGGGCATGCGGGTGCGGTGGGCGTGACCATCGAGGCGTCCAAGCTCGACGAGTTCCGTCGTCGCCTTTCGGCCGTGCTATCGGAGCTTCCCGCCGATGACTTTGAGGACACTGACGAGGTTGCCGCCACCGTTGACCTCTCCGAGCTAAATATCGAGACTATCGAGCAGATTTCTCGTCTTGAGCCGTTTGGCCAGGGCAATAAGGTGCCGCTGTTGGCGGCCGAGGGCGTGACGATGTGCGATCGCGCCGTGGTGGGCAAAACCGGCGAGCACATGCGCTTTGTGGCGACTGATGGCGCCGCGAGTGTGCCGGCCATCATGTTCCGCGTGCCACAGATCGATAGGCTCATCAATTGCGACAGCGCCGTCGACTTGGTATTCGAGGCCGTGGCCGAGCATTGGCAGGGACGCGTGAAGCCCAAGCTCATGATCAAGGATGTCTTGGTGCGTGATACCACGGCGCCCAATATCGACGATCCGGCGTGCGAGCTTCGTCGCGGCGTGCAACCGGCGGACTTAGGCCCGCGCCTGGAGTCGCGTAAACGCGAGACGCTCGCCCAGCTTTCTTATACCGAGCTCACGCGCTCGCTTATCCATAGCTTTATCGGCTCGAACCAGCCACATCGCGCGCAGGTCGAGGCACTCGACGCGCTCGCCGACCACCAGAGCGTTTTGGCCGTTATGGGGACGGGACGTGGTAAGTCTCTGATTTTCCACGTGCACGCCGCACGCGAGGCGGTCCTTCGCGGTCGCGCGAGCATCTTTGTCTATCCGCTGCGCGCGCTCGTTGCCGACCAGGCCTATCATCTTTCATCGACGATGGCTGCGCTCGGCATTGGCGTGGGCGTGTTGACCGGCGAGACCGTGGAGGCAGCGCGCGATGACGTGTTTGCCGGCCTGGCTTCGGGCCGCACCGGCATCGTGCTCACGACGCCGGAGTTCCTGTCTATTCACCGAGACCGCTTTGCTCGCTCGGGTCGTATCGGGTTTGTCGTTATCGACGAGGCGCATCATGCCGGTCTTGCCAAGGGCGGCGACCGTAGCGCATACCTCGACATGCCCGACATCCTCAAGGCCCTGGGCGATCCGGTCGTTATGGCGGCGACGGCCACCGCGACGGCTCCGGTCGTGGCGGAGCTTGCCCGCGTGTTGCCGATTACCCGTACGGTGGTCGACGAGACCGTGCGCGAGAACTTGCGGCTCGAGGACGACCGCGATCTTGCGAGCCGCGAAAACCGCCTGGTGTCCATCGTCGCGACGGGGGAGAAGACCGTCATCTACGTTAACTCGCGTGATCAGTCCGTGGCGCTTGCCAAGACGCTACGCAAACGCGTTCCCGACTACGCGTCGCATATCGCCTTTTACAACGCGGGCCTTACGCGCACCGACCGCCATCGCGTAGAGGAGGCGTTTCGTGACGGATGCCTCAGCTGCATCGTCTCGACCTCTGCCTTTGGCGAGGGCGTCAACCTTCCCGATATTCGCCATGTCGTGCTCTACCACATGCCGTTTGGCGCGATTGAGTTTAACCAGATGAGCGGCCGCGCCGGTCGCGATGGGCAGCCCGCCGTGATCCACCTGCTCTATTCGTCGCGCGACGCCCGCATTAACGAGCGCCTACTCGACTGCTATGCGCCCGAGCGCGACGAGCTCGTCACGCTCTATCGCGCGCTGCAAACCATGTGGCGCTCCAACCGCGGCAAGACCGGGGACGATTCCTTTAGCGCGAGCGATATCGACATCGCGCAGATGTGCCTTGCCATCGATGCTCGCACGCCGGTCGACGAGCGCTCGGTGGAGAGTGGCCTGGGAATCTTCGAAGAGCTTGGTTTCTGTCGCGTTTCGGGGTTTGACGACACCCGTCGCATCGCGATGGCCGAAAACCCCGGCCGTGTGCAATTGAGCAGGTCAATTCGCTATTTGGAGGGGTTGCGTTCGCGCATGGAGTTCTCGGCTTTCCGGAGTTGGGCGCTCGATTCGTGCGCTTCTGATATGCTAGCCAAAGTTAACCGCCCGATCGTACCGCGGGCCTAGGGGAAGGGGACCTCGATGGATGCCGCAGCCCGTACCGCCCATGATTCCACCCTCCAGCCGTTCTCGGAGATGGAGCACTATAAGCATGCCGATGAGCTGCCGCCCGAGATTATGGCGGACAGCTACGACAAGCTGGAGCGCCTGTGCCTCAAATATATGAATGAGGACGACTTTTCTAAGGTGGAGCAGGCCTATTGCTTTGCTGCCGAGAAGCACTGCAACCAAAAGCGCCGCTCGGGTGAGATGTACATCAACCATCCCGTCGAGGTGGCCATCATTTTGGCCGATCTCAAGATGGACTGCGATGTGGTGTGCGCCGCGCTGCTGCACGATACCGTCGAGGATACCGAGACCTCGCTTGCTGATGTTTCCGGCCTGTTTGGCGATACGGTGGCCGAGCTCGTCGATGGCGTGACCAAGCTCACCAACATCGAAGTCGACAGCATGGACGAGAAACAGGCGCTCACGCTGCGCAAGATGTTCCTCGCCATGTCCAAGGACATCCGCGTTATCATCGTCAAACTCGCCGACCGCCTGCATAATATGCGCACGCTCGCCGCCCTGCGCGAGGACCGTCGCCTGTTTAAGGCACGCGAGACTATGGACGTGTACGCGCCCCTGGCCGACCGCCTGGGCATGAGCTCTATTAAGTGGGAGCTCGAGGATCTGTCCTTCTTCTATTTGGAGCCCGACGCCTACCAGCGCATCGCGCGCATGGTGGCAGAGTCGCGTGAGGTTCGCGAGCGCTATCTGGCCGAGACTATCAAGACGCTCACCGATGAACTCAACCGCATTGGCCTGGAGGGCTTCCAGATCAACGGCCGCTCCAAGCACTATTGGTCCATCTACCAAAAGATGAAGCGCAAAGGCAAGGAATTCTCCGAGATTTATGACTTGGTGGCGCTGCGCGTCATCACTCATTCGGTGCGCGATTGCTATTCCACGCTCGGTGCGGTGCATACGCTGTGGCACCCCATGCCCGGTCGCTTTAAAGACTATATCGCCATGCCCAAGGTCAATAACTATCAGTCGCTTCATACGACGGTTATCGGCCCCACGGCCCGTCCGCTCGAGATTCAGATTCGAACCTACGAGATGCACGAGCAGGCCGAGTACGGCATCGCCGCCCACTGGCTGTACAAGAAGTCGGGCGGATCGTCTGCTTCAAAGACCAATGATGCCCAGCGTCTGGACGACCAGATAAACTGGCTCAAGCATTCGCTCGATTGGGCAGCGTCTGATGAGATTACCGATGCCAAGGAATACCTGCACTCGTTGAAGGTCGACCTCTTCGACCAGGAGATCTTTGTCTTTACGCCCAAGGGCGAGGTCATGGCGCTTCGTGCCGGCTCCACGCCGCTCGACTTTGCCTATGCCGTTCACACCGAGGTGGGCAACCACTGCGTCGGCGCTAAGATCAACGGTGCGGTCGCGCCGCTCACGCATGAGATCAAGACGGGCGACCGCGTTGAAATCCTGACCAATAAGAGTTCCAAGCCGTCGCGCGATTGGCTCAAGATCGTCAAGACACCTTCGGCCAAGTCGAAGATTCGCCGTTACTTCGCTGCCGCGACCAAAGACGATGACGCTGCCGCCGGCCGCGATATACTGGCCAAGGACCTGCGCAAGCGCGGGTACGGCATCTCTACGCCGCGATCTACGCGTGCGCTCAATGCCGTGGCAGAGCAGTTTAACTACAAGCAGCTCGAGGACCTGTTCGCAGCCGTTGGGGCGGGCAAAGTCGCCCCGCGTGCCGTGGGCAACAAAGTCGAGCAGATCTTGGATCCCAAGCCCGAGGAGCAGCTCGCCAAGGCCGAGGCCATTGCCGAGGTCGTGAAGCAGCCCGCGCGCGGATCCAACCGCAAGCCCCAAAAGCGTGGCAAGAGCGCCAGCAACGGTATCATCGTCAAGGGCGAGAGCAACAGCGGCTTGCTGGTTCGTCTGGCGCATTGTTGCAACCCCGTGACGGGCGACGATATCGTGGGCTTCATCACGCGCGGCCGCGGCGTCTCGGTGCACCGTGCCAACTGCCCCAACGTCAAGGGTCTTATGGAACACCCCGAGCGCATGATTGACGTTGAGTGGGACGGCGCTGCCGATACCCTGTTCCAGGTTGAGATCGTGGTCGAGTGCCTGGACCGCATGGGCCTTCTCAAGGATGTCACCATTGCCATTGGCGATGCGGGCGGCAATATCCTTTCTGCCGCCACGTCGACCAACCGCGAGGGTATTGCAACCCTGCGCTTTATGGTCGAGATTTCGGACGCGAGTGGTCTGGATCCGCTGCTGGCTTCCATCAGCAGTGTCGACTCGGTCTATGACGCACGCCGTCTGATGCCGGGTGAGGGTGGAGCTCAGCTCAAGCGTCGCGTTTAGTCGCGACGAACGTGCCACATTATCGATATTCGCTACACTCGAGGCATCGTTTGATGCCTCGAGTTCTATAGAGAGGAGAGGGGCATGAGTGCTGTGTCCTTGGATTTAACTCCCAAGGGATCGGTCGAGATCGAGACGCTCGTAAACGGTCCCATTCAGACCAATAGCTATGCTGTCATTTCGGACAATGAGTGCGTGATTATCGACCCCGCATGGGAAGGCGAGCGCTTGGTGGAGCATATTCGAGCCGAACACCCCGATGTGCAGGTGCTCGGCGCCGTTTGCACGCACGGTCACGCCGACCATGTTGGCGGTGTCGCTGGAGTTCGGGCCGCCGTTGGCGCCGACGCCCTGTACGAGCTGTGTGGCAAGGACGCAGCAGTGCCGCATGCGAATATCGAGGAGCAGCGAGCGATGTGGGGCATCGAGACGCCCGATCCAGGTGAGCCGACGCGGCTGCTTGCCGAGGGCGACACCATTGAGCTGGGCGACATTTGCCTGCAGGTAATTGAGGTGCCCGGGCACACACCGGGCGGCATCGTTCTGTTCGCCGCCACTGAGCAGAGGAACATTGCCTTTGTGGGCGACACCCTATTCCCGGGCAGCCACGGCCGCACCGATCTTGCCGGTGGCGACGAGGCAGCGATTCTGCGCTCGCTCTCCAAGCTCGCCCACATGCTTCCACCCGATACCGTTTGTTTGACTGGCCACGGTCCCTCGACCACTATGGCGCGTGAACTCATGTGCAACCCGTTCATGCGCTAGACAGTTTCCGTTTCCACCCAAGAGACTTCCGACTTCTGGGGAAATCGGGATTGTGGAACACCTTTCATAAACCTTGTATCTTTCTAATTGTCGGATAGATACGGGGAGGTGAAACGTTGGTGTTAGATTCACAGGTTCAAAAAGTACTTGACTACATAGAGGCTAATCACGATGTTTCGCCCGCTCGTCTTTGCGAAGAGTTTGGCGTGAGCGATCGCACGATTCGTACTTATGTCAAGAAGCTCAACGCTGTCCTCGAGCCTCAGGCCCATATCCATAAACACCGTGGCGGGGGTTATACCCTCAATATCAGCGATTGCGACGCATACCGCTCGATCAAGGACGATGCATCCAATGGGGGTCTCAAGTCAATTCCCTCTACGAGCGAGGGGCGCGTTGAGTACTTGCTGAACGACCTGTTGAGTCGCGTCGACTGGATCACCCTGGACGATCTTTCGGAGATCCTCTATGTATCCCGCAATGCTATTTCAGGCGATCTCAAGCGGGTTGAGGCACAGCTGGCCAAGTTCGATCTCAAGCTTGAACGGCGTCCTCATTACGGGATTCGCGTGAGCGGCTCGGAGATGTCGCGTCGCCTCTGCTTGGCAAGCATTACGCTCGACAAGCTTGCAGAGCATCGTGAGAGCGATTCTCAGAACCAGGTGACCCTCGACACGATTGCCACCTGTGTGAATGAGGTCATTGCCGAGGAAGGCTTCCAAATCAACTCAGCGGCCTATCAAAACTTGCTGGTTCATATCGCGGTCGCCATTTGGCGAATCCGCGAGCAGTGCTACGTCCCGCTCGAAGCCGAACATATTGAGAAGCTGCGTACAGCGCGCGAGTTTGCGGTGGCCGGTTGTGTGGCTTTGCGTATCGAGAAAGCTTTCGACATTCGGCTCCCAGAGGAGGAGGTTGCCTACATCGCCATTCACCTTGCGGGAAAGCAATCTCTGTATGCTAGTTCCGACGGTGCAGATGAAGGTCTCGTAATTTCTGACGAGGTTTGGGATGTGGTCACTGAGATGCTCGAGTGCATCTGGGATTCCTATCACTTTGATTTTCGCGGCGATCTTGAGCTCCGCATGAACCTCGCGCGTCATATCGTTCCGCTTGCCGTGCGTCTCAAATATCGCATGCATATCGATAATCCGCTGCTTGCCGATATCAAGGAGAGATTCGCGCTCGCGTATTCGATGGCACTCGATTCGTCGGTCATCCTTGCCGAGCACTACGGTAGTCGTCTTTCGGATGACGAGATCGGCTATATCGCACTCGCCTTCGCCTTGGCGCTTGAGCGCCAGAAGAGCGAGGTCCCGCGTAAGAATATCCTCGTAGTGTGCGCGAGCGGACAGGGAAGCGCCAAGCTCCTTGAGTACCGATACCGCCAAGAGTTCGGTGCTCTCGTGGACAAGATTGTGACCTGCGATGCCTCCCATGTCGACAGTATTGATATGACGGGTATCGATTACGTTTTTACCACGGTGCCCCTGCATCGAGCGCTTCCGGTGCCCGTGCGCGAGGTGAGCTTCTTTCTCGATGCCGATGATATGCACGATGTTCGTGAGATTCTTGCCGGTGCAAATGTTACCGGTGACCTTGCACCTTATTTTTCGGCTGACCTTTTTGTCTCCGATATGGTCGCTGCAGACAAGAACGAGGTCATCTCAATTCTATGCGAGCAGGTCGCCGCCATGCGTAACGTGCCTGACGAGTTTAAGCAGCTGGTCATGCGTCGCGAGGAACTCGCGCAGACGAGTTTTGGCAATCAGGTCGCCATGCCCCATTCGGTCAAGGCCGTGACGGACGAGACGTTTGTTTGCGTTGGACTGCTGCGCGAGCCGGTCGAATGGAACGGGCAAGCGGTGCGGGCGGTCTTTCTAGTATCAGTCTCAAAGGCTAAGGACAAGAAGCTTGACCGTTTCTACCGCAGTATGGCCAAGATGCTTACCAGCAAAGAGGCTATCCAGGGGCTTGTCGACAACCAACGATGGGAGACCGTCGTCAAGCTTTTGAATATGTATGGAAAAACAGACAACAACGAGTAGAAGGAGACACCGATGGACGAGAGCAAATATGAAAATGCCCTTCAAATCATCCTGCATGCGGGCAACGCCAAGTCCGCCGCGCTCATGGCAATCGACGCCGCCCATGATGGCGATTTCGAAGAGGCCGAGAAACAGCTCGCCGAGGCGCAGTCCGAGATGAGCGCTGCCCACAAGATGCAGTTCGAGCTCACTCAGGCTGAAGCGAACGGCAATACCGTCGATATCAACATCATCTTGATCCATGCCGAAGACCATCTGACGATGGCCATCATGGCGAGTGATTTTGCCGAGCGCTTTATCGAGCTTTATCGCGATAAGTACGAGGGCAAGTAACCCTAAAATACCGAGTTTGGTCAATCGGGCGCCCAAGATGAGCGCTTTTGAAAGGAGTCCGTTATGAACATCATGTTGGCTTGCTGTGCTGGTATGAGCACCTCGCTCGTTGTGAGCAAGATGGAGGAGGCCGCTAAGGCCCAGGGCAAGGATGATTACAAGATTTGGGCCGTCGAGCAAGGCCAGGTTGCCGAGGAACTCGGAAACTTTGACGTTTTGCTGCTTGGCCCGCAGGTCCGCCATCTTCAGCGCAAGCTCACCAAAGTCGTTGACGGCAAAGCTCCCGTTGCCGTAATCGATCCGGTTGCCTACGGCAGCTGCGATGGCGCCAAGGTCCTCAAGCAGGCGGAGGACCTGGTCGCCAAGGCATAAGGGCTCAATAGCCCAAAATCGCCGCTGTGCGACTAGCACTCGACAGCGGTCTACATCCGAAAGCACGTCATTAACTTTCGAAAGCAGGTACATCATATGGCTTTCTCCGAGAAATTCGAAGATGTGATGATGGTTGTCGCAGAAAAAGTAGGCGATAACGTATATCTCTCCGCAATTAAGGATGCCTTTACCGCGTTTATGCCCTTCGTTATCGTGGGTTCTATGGGCACGCTGCTCAAGACGTTGGTCTCTTCCACCACGACGGGGCTTGCACAATGGGTGCCCGCGCTCGCGGGGCTTGAGCCGGCATTTTCCGCTATCAACTACTGCACCATGTCCTTCATGACGGTGCCCATCACCTTCCTGATTGGCCTTTACCTGGCCCGTGCCAAGAAGGCTCCGGAGTATCCGACGGCGCTCGTCTCCGTGGCGGCCTACATCTCCATGATTTGCACCTCTATCAAGGTCGACGGTGCCGGCACGGCTCTCGAGGCTCCGGTGTCTGGTCTTCTTACCACTCAGATGGGCGCTCAGGGTCTTTTTGTCGGCATGATCACGGCCGTTGTGTTCGGTTCGCTTTTCTGCTGGCTCTCTAAGATCGACCAGATCAAGATCAAGATGCCTCCTTCGGTTCCCTCTGGTATCTCCCAGTCCTTCAACGTTATGATCCCGGTCTTTATTGTCCTCGTCGTGAGCGCTATCTTCGGCCTTGGCTTCCAGGCCCTTACCGGCTCCTATATCAACGATTGGATCTACGGCCTTATGCAGGCTCCGCTCGAGGCGGCCTTCAAGACTCCGGCTGGCGTTGTCATCATCGTTGTCGTGTCCCAGCTCTTCTGGGTTCTCGGTATCCATGGCGGTCTCATTGTTTCCCCGGTGCGCAACCCCATGTTCAATGCCGCAATCGCCGCCAACACCGCCGCCCTTGCCGCTGGCACCATGCCCGATTCTCCGTTCACCATGGGTTTTTGGAACTGCTTCGTTGCTCCCGGTGGCGCCGGTATGACCCTCTGCCTCATCATCGCTATTTTCCTGTGCTCCAAGCGCGATGAGGAAAAGGCTATCGCCAAGCTCGGTTTCCTGCCTGGCATCTGCGGCATCTCCGAGCCCGTCGTCTTCGGTATCCCTCTGGTCTTGAACCCGATCTACGCGATTCCGTTTGCCTTTGGTTCCGGTATCTGCGTCGCCATCGCCATGTTCGCCACCTCTATCGGCTTCCTTCCCTGCAACACCGTTGACGTGCCCTTTGGTGTGCCCATCCTGCTTAATGCCTTTGTTGGCCATGGCTGGCAGGGTGTTGTGGTCCAAGTCGTCGAGCTCGTCGTGGGCGTCCTTATCTGGATCCCCTTCGTCCTCGCCAACAGCAAGCTGGCCAAGAAGGAGCAGGAAGAGGCTGCTCAGGCCTAATGGCTACACCTATCGGCTGTCCGATAATATGCCTGTAACTTCGAGGGGCGCGGTGCACGGGAGCGCCGTGCCCCTCTTTTTAACTAAGGAGATAACTATGAGCTACGTGTTCCCAGAAGGCTTTTTGTGGGGCGGTGCCACTGCCGCCAACCAGTGCGAGGGTGCTTGGGATGTGGATGGCAAGGGCCTTTCGGTCGCCGACTGCACCACCTATAAGCCCAAGGTCGACAAAAAGGACTACGCGGCCCTTCACGGCATCACTGACGAACAGATCAAGGAGGCCGAGGCTTCGACCGATATCCACGTGTACCCCAAGCGTCACGGCATCGACTTCTTTCATCGCTACAAGGAGGACATTGCGCTTTTCCAGGAGATGGGCTTCAAGACGCTGCGCGTATCCATCCAGTGGACTCGCCTGTTCCCCACGGGTACAGAGGAAGAGCCGCTCCAGGCCGGCATCGACTACTACCGCGACCTGTTCCGCACCATGAAGGATGCGGGCATTGAGCCACTTGTGACGCTTCACCACTACGAGATGCCGCTCTATTTGGCAAACCACTACGATGGTTGGGGCAAGCGCGAAGTCATCGACTTCTTCTTGCGCTTCTGCGAAGTCTGCTTCCGCGAGTTTGGAAAGTACGTTACCTATTGGCTCACATTCAATGAGATCGACTCTGTGTTCCGCCACCCCTGGACCACGATCGGCGTTTGCACCGAGCGTTATCCCGAGGATAAGCGCGAGGAGCTTATCTACCAGTGCGTGCACAATCAGTTTGTGGCGAGCGCCCTTGCCACCAAGATGCTGCACGAGATGGTTCCCGGTGCTCAGATGGGCTGCATGGTCACGCGCACCCTCACCTATCCCGAGAACTGCAATCCCAAAAACATGCTGCTTGCGCAGAAGGACAACCGCGATAACTACTTCTATAGCGATGTCCAGGTACTTGGCGAGTATCCGCAGCATGTGCTCAACTATTGGAAGCGCAAGGGCATCCACGTCGAGTTCGGCATGGGTGACGAGGCCATTCTCAAGCAGTATCCGGTCGACTTCGTCTCGTTTTCTTATTACATGTCGATGGTTGACTCCATTGATGCGGACAAGCGCGAGAAAGTCGGAGGAAACCTTGCTACCGGCGTCAAGAACCCCTTCCTGCCCATTTCTGACTGGGGTTGGCAGGTCGACCCCGATGGCCTCACCTACGCGTTGATCGATATGCAGGACCGCTACCATAAGCCGCTCTTTATCGTCGAGAACGGTCTTGGCGCCTACGATAAGGTCAACGAAGACGGCACGATTGACGATGACTATCGCATCGACTACTTCCGTGAGCACATTAAGGCCATCGGCGCTGCTATCGAGGAAGGTGTCGACGTGATGGGCTATACCCCGTGGGGGTGCATCGACCTGGTCTCGATGTCGACGTGCGAAATGGACAAACGGTACGGCTTTATCTATGTTGACCTCGACAATGAGGGCAACGGTACCTATGCACGCTCTAAGAAGAAGAGCTTCGATTGGTACCAGAAGGTTATCGCCACCAACGGTGCTGACCTCGACTAGCTTTCATTCAACAAGTGTGAGGGCCGTCGCGATGACGGCCCGTTTCCTATAGAAAAGAGGACGACCATGGGTGTTTTTCCAAAAGACTTTCTTTGGGGCGGCGCGACTGCTGCCAATCAGTTCGAGGGAGCCTGGGACGTAGACGGCAAGGGTCCGAGTTGCATGGATATGGCCACTAACGGCAACCATCACCACCCGCGCGAGATCACGCCCGAGCTCGACCCCAACAAGCTCTATCCCTGTCACGATGGTGTCGATTTCTACCATCACTACAAAGAGGACATCGCCTTGCTCGCCGAGATGGGATTCAAGGTCTTTCGTTTCTCGATGAACTGGCCTCGCGTCTTCCCAACGGGATTCGAAGATGAGCCCAACGCGGCTGGCCTTGCGTTTTACGATTGCGTGATGGACGAGTGCCATAAGTACGGCATCGAACCGCTCGTGACGCTGAGTCATTACGAGATGCCTTTTGCCATGTGCCAGAAAGTCGATGGCTGGGCTTCGCGCGAGGCTATTGACTGCTACGTGAAGTATGCCAAGACCGTCATGGAGCATTTCAAGGGCAAGTGTCGCTACTGGCTCACGTTCAACGAGATCAATTGCGGCATGATGTCCCTTGGCAACTACATGAGTCTCGGCATTCTGAATCCGGGCTCCTTTGACCTTCGCCATCAGAAAGATGACCCGCAGAAGCGTTTGCAGGCGCTGCACCATCAGTTTGTCGCAAGTGCTCTTGCGGTCAAGGCGGGGCACGAGATCGACCCCGACAACAAGATGGGTTGTATGATTGCCTACATGCTGGCCTATCCGCTCACGCCCAATCCTGCGGACGTCGAGCTTGCCCGCGAGCGTAACCAGTATCGCAACTACTACTGTTCAGATGTCCAAGTGCGCGGCGAGTACCCCTACTTTGCCCAGCGCATCTGGGACGAGGAGGGCGTGACGCTCGATATCACCGACGAGGACCGTAAGATTCTCAAAGAGGGTACGGTCGATTTCTATACGCACAGCTACTATCAGAGCCAGTGCGCAAGCACTGACCCTGCCGAGGAGACGAGCGGTAACCTTCTCGGGGGCGCCAAGAATCCTTACCTCAAGGAGACTGCATGGGAGTGGCCAATCGACCCTATGGGTCTGCGTATCATGCTCAACCAGGTGTACGAGCGCTATCAAATTCCCATTATGGTGGTTGAGAACGGCCTCGGCTGCTGCGACGAGGTCAATCCGGATGGATTCATCGACGACGACTATCGTATCGAGTACTTGCGCGATCACATCAAGGCCATGGCCGAGGCCATCAAGGATGGTGTTGAGGTCTGGGGCTACACGCCTTGGGGCTGCATCGACCTGGTGAGCAATGCCGATGGAGAGATGGCCAAGCGCTACGGGTTTGTTTATGTCGATAAGCACGATGACGGCACCGGTACTATGGAGCGCTCGCGTAAAAAGAGCTTCTACTGGTACAAGAAGGTTATTGAGACCAACGGCGAGGAGCTGTAATGGGAGGAGCGGTTGCCGCGCTTATCAGTCAGATCGTCATCATGTTTATCCTGATGGCGATCGGCTATTTTCTCTACCGCATGAAGATTATCGACCGCAAGGGCACGAGCCAGATGGCCAATGTGGTCATCTATGTGGCGTATCCCTGCATTACGCTGAGAACCCTTATGGTCGACTTCGAACCCAACATGATCCGCGACGCGGGATTTTGCTTTGTGCTTACCGTTGTGGTCACACTAATTTCGATTCCGCTCACGCGTCTGTTTTTTAAAAAGGAGGATGGTGTCGCCCGTTACGGTGCCATCTTCTCCAACAGCGGCTTTATCGGGGTTCCCATTGTTATGGGCGTGTTCGGGTCCGAATACGTCTTCTACCTCTCCATCGGAGTCTCATGCCTCACGTTTTTCATTTGGACGTATGGCGTATGGTTGGTTTCGGGTGATAAGAGCCAGATGTCCTTTAAGAACTGCATTACTAACCCCAATCTCATCATGATCTTGATTGGTCTTGTTTGCTTTTTCTTTTCAATCCATCCGCCCGCGTTGATGGCGACGATTCTCGATGACCTGGGTGCGCTCAATACGGGCCTTGTGATGCTTGTGCTTGGAGCCTATTTGGCGCAGAGCGATATGCGCGCTGTCGTTACGAGCAAAAAGGCCTATCTCGTTAGCTTGGTGAGACTCGTCATCATCCCGGCGATCGTTGTTGGCATATTGGCGCTCTTCCCGTGGATTGATGCCAAGGTTCGCCTCACGATGCTTATCGCTCTCGGTGCACCTGTCGCATCGTTCGCGGCCATCTTGTCCGAGAAATACGGCGGCAACTATAAGTTTGGAATCGGTTTGGTGACGCTGTCCACGATTCTGTCGCTCGTCGCCATGCCCATCATGCTTGAGCTCGCGTCTTTGGTGATCGTATAGCTGGTTGGTATTTGGGGGGTTGACAATAACGTCAACCCCCCAAACTCGTCAACGGCCGTTCTGAGGCGGCAGGCGGTATAAAAAATCGCTAAAGTACCCATATTCGTGAACAAACGAACGTTTATGCCCGGGTGCGCCGTGGTAAAATCTCAGGCGTTATCGGAGCAACCTTACAGGAGGTTTCTTTTATGCTCGTCAACGCAGCAGACATGCTCAAGAAGGCTGAGGCCGGCAAGTACGGTCTCGGTGCCTTCAACACCAACAACCTCGAGTGGACCCTGGCTATTCTCCAGGCCGCCGAGGAGGCCAAGTCTCCGCTGATCCTTCAGTGCACCGCTGGTGCCGCTAAGTGGATGGGCGGTTTCAAGGTCTGCGCCGACATGGTCAAGGCTGCCGTCGAGGCCACGGGCGTTACCGTTCCCGTCGCCCTTCACCTCGATCACGGTTCTTACGAGGACTGCTTCAAGTGCATCGAGGCCGGCTTCACGTCCATCATGTATGACGGCTCTCACGAGGAGACCTTCCAGCTTAACCTCGACCGCACCAAGGAGCTCGTTGAGCTTGCCCACTCCAAGGGCATGTCCATCGAGGCCGAGGTCGGCGGCATCGGCGGCACCGAGGACGGCGTGACCTCCAGCGGCGAGCTCGCTGATCCTGCTGAGTGCAAGCAGATCGCTGACCTGGGCGTCGACTTCCTCGCCTGCGGTATCGGCAACATCCACGGCGTGTACCCTGCCGACTGGGCTGGCCTTTCCTTCGAGCGTCTGGGCGAGATCAAGGCCCAGACCGGCGATCTGCCCCTCGTCCTGCACGGTGGCACCGGCATCCCCGAGGATCAGATCAAGAAGGCCATTTCCCTGGGCATCTCCAAGATCAACGTCAACACCGACCTGCAGCTCGTCTTCGCCAAGGGCGTTCGCGAGTACATCGAGGCTGGCAAGGATCAGCAGGGCAAGGGCTTTGACCCCCGCAAGCTCCTCAAGCCTGGTCGCGACAACATCGTTGCCCGCACCAAGGAGCTCATGGAGGAGTTTGGCTCCGTCAACAAGGCGTAAGTAGCGGTTTAACTTCCCGCCGGAAGCCCCGTTTCCCCTACGCTGTTTCCCTCGCGCTCACCTGGCTTCGCCAGAAGTCGCGCGACGGAATCAGCTCCGGGGAAACGGGGCCTCCTTCGTTAACTCGCTACAGGGTTACTGGGCTAAATTAAGATGGCTACTGGCTTTGCCAGAAGTCGCGCCAAGGAAACAGCTCCGGGGGACGGGGCTTCCTTCGTTTAACGCCGCAGGGTTACTGGGCTGAATTCATTTTTTATAGGCACCGTTTATCAGTGTTGGGGGCTCCTTAATTGGGGCTTTCTTTTTTATCTCGCTACAATGGGCTTCAAGCGTTCTAGTGACTTGGAGTTTTGGTATGGCTGTTATTAATGTGCTGCCTTCGGATGGGAAGGTTATTGACGAGGGCCCAGTTGGTTGCTCTGCTGATGTTCACTGTGATGACTTTCGTCATCTCGATGTTGGACTGCCGCCCGAGATTCTTCGTCTTAAGGATGCCGGGTATTTGACGCAGGCTGTTGCTGCCTGCGATCGCCTTTTGGAGCAGAACCCCGAGCCTTCGCTGGCTGCTTGTGTTCGTGCCGAGCGGTATCGCATGCTCGAGACGCCGCTTCATTTTTCGGTGTCGCGCGATCAGGCTATTGCGATGATTCGCGAGGAGTGGCCAGAGTTTATCGAAGAGCAGTTTGATGACCTGATTAATCGTAAGCGTATTGACTGGCGCTTTATCGATGGCGAGCTGTTCGTTCTCGACAACTTCCTGGATTCTTTGCGCGTGTATCCCAAGGAGGTTCCGGGTCTGCGCCCCGATTCTACGGATGGTATGGCGCTGCGCAATCAGATGCTTAAGGAGATGGAATCGCAAGGCGGGCTGTCTCGCGCCATTACGCTCAAGGCATGCGTGTCTGTTCCTGGTGCTCTGGAGGGAGAGACTGTTCGCTCGTGGCTACCCGTTGCCGCCGCCTGTCGTCAACAGTCTCATATCGAGGTTCTCGATATGACGCCGGAGGGTGCTGTTGCCCCCGCGAATGCTTCGGCGCGTACCGCCTCGTGGTCTTCTTCGAGTGAGCGCTCATTCTCGGTGACCTATCGCTATCAAATTGATGCCGCTTATCGTGATGTCTATGGGGGTGCGCTTCCGGTGCATCCTTGCATGGACGTGCCACTGCCCGTGGACACCTCCGAGGACCGTCCGCACATTGCATTCACGCCGTATCTGCAGCAGCTGACGGCCCGTGTCATTGACGGGCTCGAGGATCCGCTCGATCGCGCCCGTGCTATCTATGATTACCTGACGCAGCATATCGACTATCGCTATCAGCCGCCGTACTTGCTTTTGGGATCTATTGCCGATGACTGCGCGCATTCGCTCCGCGGCGATTGCGGCGTTATGGCGCTCACGTTTATCACCATGTGCCGTATCGCGGGCGTGCCTGCCCGTTGGCAGAGCGGCCTGTATGTTACGCCCGATTCGGTGGGGTCGCACGACTGGGCAGAGTTCTATACGCCGCAGACCGGTTGGCTCAACGCCGACGTATCATTTGGGTCTTCTGCTCGCAGGATGGGGGAGGAGTGGCGCCGCCGTCACTACTTTGGCAATCTCGACCCGTGGCGTATGGTGGCCAACAATCGATTCCAGGCAGAGTTTGAGCCCTCTTTCGACGGCATGCGCGAGGACCCTTACGATAACCAGATGGGTGAGGCTTCGGTCGACGGTCGCGGATGCCGTCGGCGCGAGATGCTCCGCACGGTCGAACTCATCGAAATGCTCGATGTTCCATTTTCGGACTAATCGGTAGAAAGCTGTGATAAACTAACTCACGCATTGCGTGCCCGAGTGGCGGAATTGGCAGACGCAGTGGACTCAAAATCCACCGTTGGCAACAACGTGCGAGTTCGAGTCTCGCCTCGGGCACCATACATGCAAGTGAGCGTTCAAGGGGGTTGCGGCCCCCTTTTTCGTGCCGAACTCGCGTGAGCGCGCGGAGCGTTAAGCAAACAGGCCTGTGGCCTGTTTGTAGCGGAGCGCGGCGAGGGCGCCATGCGCCCGAAGCCCGGGGCTTCGCGAAGCGAAGGCCCTTCGAGTCTCGCCTCGGGCACCATACATGCAAGTGGACGTTCAAGGGGGTCAAGGCTCCCTTTTTCGTGTACGTAATGTGATAACGCGCGGTACGTGTTATTATCGCCAAGGCGTTGTCCCCGCAATGCCTTAAAGAGGAACCCGAGGGTTCCCACCTTTTGGCGCCAATGAGCAGCTGACTGGTCATACAACTTAGATTCCCTTCCTCAAATCGAGGAAGTCTATGTGTACGACCTGGTTGCTGAGAAGCGCCGGGTTATTTTTTTATGAATGGAGGTAGGGAAAATAGCTAAGTCTGATGACACCCGCATCAACGACGAGATCACTGCATCTTCGTGTCGTTTGATTGGCGTCGATGGCTCTCAGCTCGGCCTGTTCGCCATCCGCGATGCCCAGCGCGTCGCCGACGATCAGGGTCTCGACCTAGTCGAGATCGCTCCCAACGCGGAGCCGCCGGTCTGCAAGGTCATGGACTACGGTAAGTTCAAGTACCAGCAGGCCATGAAGGCCAAGGCTGCTCGTAAGAACCAGTCCAAGGTCGAGGTCAAGGAAATGAAGTTCCGACCCAAGATCGACGTTGGCGACTACGAGACCAAGAAGGGCCACGTTCTGCGTTTCCTCAAGAAGGGCGCACGCGTTAAGATCACCATCATGTTCCGCGGCCGTGAGATGGCTCACCCGGAGCAGGGTCTTAACGTTCTCGAGCGTCTCGCCGAGGATCTCAAGCCTTACGCTACGGTCGAGTCCAAGCCTAAGATGGAAGGCCGTAACATGCTTATGCTGCTCGCCCCGATTAAGGGCGCCTTCGATGAGGATAAAGCGGCAAGCGATACCAAGTAACTAGTGTTCTGTAACCGATTAAGGAGTATTTCATGCCTAAGATGAAGTCCCACAGCGGCACCAAGAAGCGTTTCCGCAAGACTGGCACCGGCAAGCTTATGCGCGCCAAGGCTTTCAAGAGCCACATCCTGAGCAAGAAGTCCACCAAGCGTAAGCGTGGCTTCCGTCAGGAGACCGAGATCGCCGCTGCCGACCGCAAGGTCATCAAGTCGCGTCTCGCCTAAGTTCGCGTTCCCGTTTTTCGTTTTACCGTCTAGGAGTTGATAGAACATGGCACGTATTAAGCGCGCTGTTGCCGCCAAGAAGAAGCGCCGTACCGTTATGCACCGTGCGAAGGGTTACTACGGTGCCGCTTCGCGTACTTACAAGCATGCTAAAGAGCAGGTCCAGCACTCCCTGCAGTATCAGTATCGTGATCGCCGCAACAAGAAGCGCGAGATCCGCTCTCTCTGGATCACCCGCATCAACGCTGCCGCTCGCCTGAACGACATCTCTTACTCTCAGTTCATGCACGGCCTGAAGGTTGCCGGCATCGAGCTCGACCGCAAGGTCCTGGCTCAGATGGCTTACGAGGACATCGAGTCCTTCAACGAGCTGGCCACCATCGCCAAGAAGGCTCTAGAGGCCTAATAGATTCTCTTGAATCGCTAGGGGAGTGTCGCGTTGTGCGCGGCGCTCCCTCTTTTTATCTGAAGCGCGGTTTACATTGCTAAAAGCGCGGGTAGATAAACACTTATAGGTGACCGATCTCTATATATTCCTGAACCAAAGGGTCATCATCTGATACGTGCGGAAGATCCGCACCAGTCTTTCTATTACCTATAGAAAGCAATATGTTGTGTAGGACTTGTGAAGAGTGGAATTGACGTCCCACAGGGCTTCG
>NZ_QRJA01000030.1:0-338 GCF_003471405.1 Collinsella sp. AM20-15AC | reverse complement strand
GCCCCCGGCGCCCCTCCGGTCTGGCAATATATCTCCTTGCCGCGCGGCCCGGTCGGACCGGATCAGCCGCCGAGCGTGCACCTTGAGAACCGGATACTGCGAGGATGGACACATTCAGTGTCGCATCCGGGCAGACATCGAACCATTTGAAATGGTCTAACTTGGATTTGTTTTTCGCAAGGCCGCCGAGAGGCGGCCCCGAGAAATTCCTTTTCCTATACAGAACCATATAAATCGAACGGAACCGATCAGCGATGAACTGAGAGGACCGGACGGGCTCGAAGCCCATTTATTTTGGACGGAGAGTTCGATCCTGGCTCAGGATGAACGCTGGCGGC
>NZ_QRJA01000003.1:41242-109577 GCF_003471405.1 Collinsella sp. AM20-15AC | reverse complement strand
CGGCGTAGTCGCTATTTATTCAGTCCAAGTTTCGGGGCGCAGTTCACAGGCACCTTTGTGGTGGTTTTTGTTTATGCGATGTAACTCGAGGAGGCGTTCGATGGTCTATATCCCGTTTTGGTTGTTTGCTATTGCTGGCGCCGTTATCGATGCTCGTGATCGGCGGTTCCCGAATTCGTTTGCCGGCGCGTGTGCGGTGGCGGCGTTAGCGGGTGTTTGGTTCGATCTCGGTTTGAACACAGCGCTTGACCACGCAGGTCTTGCTGTCATCGTGTATCTTGCTCTCGTGCTGACTGAGTCCCTCTGGCGTCGTCTTCGCCAAACCCCGGGCATCGGCATGGGAGATGCTAAGGCACTTTTCGCGCTTTGCACGCTCGACCCTATGGGTGGCATCGTGGCATTTGCCGGCGCGCTCCTGGCCCTGGCCCTCTCCTGCCTCATCACGAAATCGCGCTCCCTGCCATTGCTCCCGTTTTTGGTGCCGATTTTTGCCATAATCGAGGTTGTGGGCTGCACTTTGTAACCGATTGCGCATCCTTCTTAAGGAGCATGCCATGGCAACTAATCAAGAAACGGCCGTCATTAAGGCGCGCATGGACCGTATTCCCTCGGCGTTGTCGCCCGAACTTTTCGAGCGCATTGCCACCGATCGTGCTTCGGGCTATGTTAACCCGTATCGTTGCAACGACGATCAGGTCATTCGTCGTATTGATCGCGCCGCCGACAAAGGCACGCTTATGCGTCCGGCGTTTATGCGCGATACCGAAAAGATACTTCATCTTCCGGCGTACACCCGTTATGCAGGCAAAACGCAGGTCTTTAGCTTCCGTAGCAATGACGATCTGTCACGCCGCGGTTTGCACGTGCAGCTTGTCTCCCGCATTGCGCGCGATATCGGTCGCGCCCTGGGGCTCAATTGCGATCTGATCGAGGCGATTGGCCTGGGCCACGACTTGGGCCACACGCCTTTCGGCCATGCCGGTGAGCGTTTTCTCAACGATATCTATCATGAGCGCACGGGTCGCTACTTTTTCCATAACGTTCAGTCGGTCCGCGTGCTCGACGCCCTGTATGGCCGCAACGTGTCGCTCCAGACGCTCGACGGCGTGCTATGCCACAACGGCGAGTACGAACAGCGTGTTTTTGAGCTTTCGGACATGGGTTCCTTTGACCAGTTCGACCGAACCGTCGAGGAATGCATTGCCACAGGCTATAGCGCGATTGAGCACCTGCGTCCCATGACGCTCGAGGGCTGTGTGGTGCGTATCTCGGATATCCTCGCCTACGTCGGTCGTGATCGTCAGGACGCCATTGCCGCGGGCCTGCTGTCGCCCGACGCTTTTGACGATGGTCGGGGCGGCGCCTATAACAGCTGGATTCTCACGCACGCTTCCATCGATATCGTTGAGCATAGCTACGGCAAACCGCGTATCGAGATGAGCGAGGACCTGTTTGAGGAGATCCGCCGAGCCAAGCGCGAGAACTACGAGAAGATCTATAGCAAGGGCGGTATCGAAGGCGATTCCGAGGAGGAGCTGCGTGAGGCGTTCGAAAAGCTCTACGACCGTTGCCTGCAGGATATAAACGAGGGTGACGAGTCCTCCTACATCTTTAAGCACCACATTTCGCGTATTGAGCAGCAGCTTTCCTATTATGGCCGCATCTATGCTTGGCAGGACGACAAGGATCAGACTGTCGTCGATTACATCGCAAGCATGACGGATGGTTATTTCTGCGAGCTGACGAGCAAATTGTTCCCAGGTCTAAAGTTTCCGCACCGCACCTATATTAACGAACGGTAGTTCGTATCCTTTCGGTATACTGTTGGTCAACAACGATTTTGATTGATGCACGGGATGGCTATGGACGACCTTTTTTCTGCTTCGACGCGCGAGCGCTCTTTTCAGAATGCCCCGCTTGCGGTGCGTATGCGCCCCAATTCGCTCGACGAGTATGTGGGCCAGCAAAAGGCCGTCGGTAAGGGCTCGTGGCTGCGCGCCGCGATTGAGCATGACGTGCTGTCGAGCGTGATTCTGTACGGCCCGGCTGGCACGGGCAAGACGACGCTGGCCCACATTATCGCCAACCATACCAAGAGCGAGTTTGTCGAGGTCAGCGCCGTGACGGGCACCGTAAAGGACTTGCGCCGCGTGATTGACGAGGCCAAGACGCGCCTGAATACGTACGACCGCCGCACCATTCTATTCATCGATGAGATTCACCGCTTCTCTAAGTCGCAGCAGGATGCCCTGCTGCATGCAGTTGAGAACCGTACCGTCATTATGATTGGCGCTACGACGGAGAATCCGTACTTCGAGGTCAACTCGGCGCTGCTCTCACGTGGTCGAGTCGTGGAGCTTGAGCATTTAAAGGACGAGGATATCGCCATGCTTATCGAGCGTGCGCTCGAGGCACCTCAGGGCCTGAACGGTAAGTTCTCGGCCGATGAGGATACGGTCAAGACCATTTGTACGCTGGCTGCGGGTGATGCACGCTCGGCCCTGACGACACTTGAGCTGGCGAGCGAGATTGCCGTCACGCGTCCCGATACGGAGGGAACGCCAGCGCCGGCGGCGGGGGAGCGCTATCCCATCACCGTGGATGACGTAAAGATTGCCAACCCGCGTCGTGGCTTTTCGTACGACAAAAACGGCGACATGCACTACGACATTATCAGTGCGTTTATTAAGTCTATGCGCGGTAGCGACCCCGATGCTACGATCTATTGGCTCGCGCGCATGATTGATGCGGGGGAGGATCCCAAGTTTATCGCTCGCCGTATTATGATTCAGGCTTCTGAGGACGTTGGCAACGCCGATCCGCAGGCGCTTTTGGTGGCGCATGCCGCGTTTAAGTCTGCCGAGGTCATTGGCTATCCCGAGTGCCGTATTAACCTGGCTCAGGCTGCACTCTATGTGTGCTTGGCGCCTAAATCCAACGCGTGTGAGGCTTCGATCGATGCGGCGCTGGCCGATATCCACAGCAGTGGTCTTCGCGAGGTGCCCAGCTACCTGCGCGATCGTCACCGTCCCGGCAGCGACGAGTACGGTGTATACAAGTACCCGCACGATTATCCCGAAGGCTGGGTCGATCAGCGCTATTTGCCCGAGGGGTTGGAGCGCGGCGCGTTCTGGCAGCCTGCCGGCCGCGGTTGGGAAGAGTGGCGTGTGGAGCAAAGCGAGCGCGACCGTAGCGGCAACGCTCCCAAGTAGGCCATTGGCGCCTCGCGCATTCCCTTTGGGTATCTTTGCCCTTCTTTGGGGTACCATGAAAAACGTCTGTATTTCGATTCCTTCGGGAGGCTTGCATGAGTCCCATTCAAATCGCCCTGCTGGTGCTCGCCGTTGCCGGCGTGTGGGCTGTTGTCGAGCTCGCGCTCACGCTGCGCAAGACTCGCACCGTCGTCGACTCGCTCGACAAGACGGTGAGTGACCTTAACAATACGCTCGCCGAGGCACAGCCTGTGGTGGCAAAGCTCGATGGCGCTGTCGATGAGCTCACCCCCGCGCTGGCACAGGTTGAGCCGCTCCTCAAGTCGAGCAAGACTGCCGTTGATGCTCTGACGTCTAACCTCGTTGAGGTTGAGGCGGTCGTTCGCGACATCTCCGAGGTCACGGGCAGCGTGGCCGAGGCCAGCAATGCCGTATCGAGCGTGACTGATTCTGCTGCTGGCGCCGTGCAGAAGCTCTTCAATAAGGTGAAGGCTCCTGCAGCCGACGCCGATCGCAAGCTCGCCGCTGCCGCCGCCGAGGCCGAGCAGCCTACTGAGCGCGTTCTGATTGGCGATGACGATGCCGCTGCTGACGACGATGATGTTCAGAAGCCCGCTGCTAAGCCCGCTCAGTATTACACTTATACGCCCGCCGAGACCTCCGAGGAGTCCTGCGATGAGTAGCGAAGCAACCTGTCCCATCACGCTGAGCGTTGCCGGTGATCCGCGTCTCGCGCGCTTGGTGCGCATGACGGCCGCCAACGTCGGCGCCCTGTGCTCTATGTCTGTCGATCGTATCGAGGACATCCGCATGGCTGCCGAGGAAGCCTTCATCTTTGGGTGCACCGCGGTCGACTGCGACGACATCACCATTCAATTTGATGTGGACGAATCTCACGTCGGCATGACCTTTACCTTTGGGGAACAGGCCACCGTCGACGAGGATGACCAGGCTGCTGTGTATGCCGAGCTCATTCTTGCAAGCGTGTGCGATTCCTACGAAAAGACTGCGGCGCCCCTAACGCTTTCCCTCGACCTCAAGGCGGATATCTAATATGACCGAACGTTCCCGGAGCGGCAAAACCGCTTGGGACAAGGAGAAAACCCGCGAGCTGTTTCGTCGTTATAAGGAGACCGGTGATCCGGATGCTCGCGAGCAGCTCGTTATGTCCCATATGAACCTGGTAAGGTTTCTTGCCAACAAATTTAAAAACCGCGGTGAGCCGCTCGATGACCTTTTGCAGGTCGGCTATCTGGGCTTGCTCAAGGCTATCGACCGCTTTGACCCTGAACGCGGACTTGAGTTCACGACGTTTGCCACGCCCACCATCCTGGGCGAGATTAAGCGCCACTTCCGCGACAAGGGCTGGAGCGTGCGCGTGCCCCGACGTTTGCAGGAGCTCTCGGCCAAGGTCAACCAGGCTACCGATAAGCTCACCAACGAGCTACAGCGTTCGCCCAAGGTTGAGGAAATCGCCGAATACCTCGACGTGACTGTCGACGAGGTGCTCGAAGCCATGGAATCGTCCTCGGCCTACACCTCGGTGCCCATCGAGGCTCCTGGCGCGTCCGATTCCGACGATGCGCCTTCGATTCTTGACCGCTATGCCGACGAGGACAATGAGCTCGACTTTACCGATGACCGCCTGGTAATCGAGGAAGCCATCCGCGATTTCTCGCCTCGCGAGCGCGAGGTTATCGAGTTGCGCTTCGTAAAGGGCATGACCCAGATCGAGATCGCCAAGAAGCTGGGCATCTCGCAGGTGCAGGTCTCGCGCCTGCTGCGCCGTACCCTTAAGAAGATTCAAGATAAGATCGACCCCGACGGAGTGATGATTCGTTCATGAGTGAGCACCCCCAACAAATCGACCGCACGCTTCGCGATACCCGCATTCTGACGCTGCGCATTTGGGGCGTCGTCGGCTGCATTGTCATCGCTGCCGTAATCTTTAACCTTATGGGCATCCTGGCACCGGTCATCGAGTTTCTCGCTGTCGGTTCCATCATCGCTTTTGTGATGTCTCCGATCACCAACTGGCTCGAGCATCACGGCGTCGGACGTGGCCTCGGTTCGCTCATCGCACTCATTGTGGTTGTTGCCGTGCTCGTCGGCGTCGTCTGCATCCTATCGCCTATTTTGCTCGGTCAAATCATGGAAGTCCTGAGCCGCCTGCCCGAGCAGCTTCGTGTTGCGGGTGGTGATCTCAACGAGATGCTCTCGCACGCTAAGACGCTCAACAACACGCCGCTCAAGGAGTATCTGGACGACAATCTTTCTTCGTTGGTTACCGTAGCGTCCAAGTACGTCTCGCAAATCGCTGCTGAGCTCGGCCGCGGTGTGTTTCCGCTCATTACCAACACGGCCTCGCAGCTGTTCGTCATCTTCCTGGGTCTGGTGCTTGCCTACTGGCTTGCCTGCGATTATCCCCGCATGCACCACGAGGTCTGCACCATCATCGGGCAGGAAAAGGAGACCTCGTACCGCTTTATGGTGGCCATCCTTTCGCGTTCGGTCGGCGGCTACATGCGTGGCATGGTCATCACATCGATCTGTGGCGGTTTTCTTGCCTTTATTGGTTTTACGATCATCGGCCATCCGTATGCAGCACTCATGGCCATCTTCACCGGCATTATGCACCTGGTTCCGGTTGTCGGTCCCTGGGTGAGTGCGGCGATCGCCACGGTGCTCGGTTTCATGTTCAGCCCCATGTTGGCGTTGTGGACGCTCATCGTGACGATGGTCGCGCAAAACGTCACCGATAACGTGATTTCGCCCAAGGTCATGCAGAGCTCGGTGCAGGTGCATCCCATCATGAGCCTCACGGCGCTCGTTATTGGGTCGGCGCTCATGGGTCCCATTGGCATGATCATTGCCATTCCGCTGTGCGCAGCCCTCAAGGGCATTTTCGTCTACTACTTTGAGAACGAGACCGGCCGCCAGCTTGTGGCCTATGACGGCGCCGTGTTTAAGGGCACGCCGTACCGCGATGCCGATGGCAACCCGGTCGCCGCCTACGACGCGCTCGGCGACGACACCTTCATCTACGAGTCCGAGCTCATCGGCAACGAGACCGCGCCCGAGGCCAAGGCTATGCCCAAGCCCGAGCTCGATAATCCCTGGATCAAGCTCTCGGGTCTGCAACCCGATGCCACGGGCTTTTTCAAGAACCCCTTCGCCAAGGATGATGATTCCAACACGGATGACGACACCAAAACCGGCATCGACGGCTCCATGGACGATGACGACAAGTAGCGGGGTAATTCGGGCTAACATTCATACGCGCTAACATGCAATTTCGCTGAAGGGCCGGCATTGTGCCGGCCCTCTTTTTTGCACAGGCGCGGTGGGATGGTAATATCGTTACGTTTGAACTGTTTCGATGTGAAACCGAGGAGATTCCCTCTATGAGTGCTGACTACCCGTCAATGACTACGGCCGAGATTCGCTCTAAGTTCCTCAACTTCTTTGAGGAGCGCGGTCTTAAGCTCTATCCTTCTTCGTCCCTCGTCCCCGACGATCCTTCGCTGCTGCTTGCCAACGCCGGCATGAACCAGTTTAAGGAGTACTACCAGGGCAAGAAGACCATGAAGGAGATCGGCGCGATCTCCTGCCAGAAGTGCGTCCGCACCAACGACATCGATTGCATCGGCGAGGACGGCCGTCACCTGTCCTTCTTTGAGATGCTCGGCGACTTCTCCTTTGGCGGCGTCTCCAAGCAGCAGGCCTGCGCTTGGGCCTTTGAGCTCATCACCAAGGAGTTCAAGCTGCCGCTCGATCGCCTGTACTTCACCGTCTTTACCGAGGACGACGAGACCCATGACGTATGGCGCTCCCTGGGCGTTGCCGAGGACCACATCTCCCGCTTGGGCGAGGACGACAACTTCTGGGCTGCTGGCCCCACCGGCCCCTGCGGTCCGTGCTCCGAGATCTACTTTGACATGGGCGAGGAGGTCGGTTGCGGCAGCCCCGACTGCAAGCCTGGCTGCGACTGCGATCGCTTCCTTGAGTTCTGGAACCTCGTGTTTACCCAGTACGACCGCCAAGAGGATGGCTCCATGCCGGAGCTGCCGCACCGCAACCTCGATACGGGCATGGGTCTGGAGCGCATGGCCGCCATCATGCAGCACAAGACCGCTAACTACGACGGCGATCTGATGCAGCACCTCATCAAGCTGGGCGAGAAGATCAGCGGCAAGACCTATGACGCCGACGATTATTCCGGTGCCAGCCGCTCCCTGCGCATCATCGCGGATCACTCCCGTGCCGTTGACTTTATGATCTCGGACGGCATTCTCCCCGGTAACGAGGGTCGCGAGTATGTTCTTCGCCGCCTGCTCCGCCGCGCCGTGTTCCACGGTCGTCTGCTGGGCATCGAGGGCGCCTTCCTGACCAAGTTCATCGACGAGGTCAACGCTCAGATGGGCGAGGCCTATCCCGAGCTGCTCAAGAACGTCGCGCTCGTTAAGGGCATCGTCGCCTCCGAGGAGGAGCGTTTCTCCACGACGCTCGACAACGGCCGCGTCTACCTGGATGAGGCTCTGGCCGCGCTTGCCGAGGGTGCTGTCCTTCCGGGCGACGTCGCCTTTAAGCTGCATGACACCTTTGGTTTCCCCATTGACCTGACCGTCGAGATTGCCGGCGTCGCTGGCCACGACGTCGACATGGACGGCTTTACCGCCTGCATGGAGGACCAGAAGGCCCGCGCTCGCGCCAACGCCAAGGGCGACGCCTGGGGCAGCTTCAACGACGTGTGGGTCGAGCTTTCGGACAAGGTCGCTGCGACCGAGTTCGACGGCTATTACAACGATGTGATCGAGGATGCCAAAGTTGTCGCTATCGTTCGCAACGGTGAGTCCGTCGAGTCCGCCGCTGCGGGCGAGGATGTCGAGGTTGTTCTCGACCGCACCCCGTTCTACGCCGAGATGGGCGGCCAGCAGGGTGACGCCGGCGAGCTTTCCGCCGAGGGCGTTGCGCTGACCGTTTCCGATACCAAGAACCACAACGGCCTGTATGCTCACGTCGCCCACGTCACCGAGGGTACGCTGACCGTCGGTACTACCGTGACCGCCGCGCTCGACGCCGAGCGCCGTGGCTTCCTGCGTCGCAACCACACCGCCACGCACCTGCTCGACGCCGCGCTTAAGCAGGTCCTGGGCGAGCATGTCTCCCAGGCCGGCTCGCTGGTGACGCCTGAGCACCTGCGCTTTGACTTCACGCACTTCGAGGCCCTGTCCTCCGAGCAGCTCAAGGCTGTCGAGGACCTGGTCAACCAGCAGATCTTCGCCTCCAAGCCGGTCGTGACCCGCGTCATGGGCATCGACGAGGCCAAGGCCGCCGGTGCTGTCGCCCTGTTTGGCGAGAAGTATGGCGACGTCGTCCGCGTTGTCTCCGTGGGCGCCGAGGACCAGCCGTTCTCCCGTGAGCTCTGCGGTGGTACGCATGCCGCCAACACCGCCGAGATCGGCCTGTTCAAGATTATCTCCGAGTCCTCCACGGGCTCGAATGTCCGCCGTATCGAGGCCGTGACCTCCAAGGGCGCTCTCGACTACATGGCCGACCGCCTGGCGCTCGTTGACGCCGCTGCCGCTGCGCTCAAGTGCCGTGTTGACGAGGTTCCCGCCCGCGTGGAGAACCTGCAGGCCGAGCTGCGCGAGACTTCCAACAAGCTCAAGAAGGCACTCACCGGCGGCTCCTCCGATGCGATTTCCAGCGCCATCGAAGGCGCTGTCGAGCTGAATGGCTACAAGCTCGTTGTCGCTGAGCTCCAGGGTCTCGAGGCCGCAGACCTGCGCAACGTCTGGGATAGCGTGCACCAGAAGGTTGCCGGCCCCGTCGCTTGCGTCGTCGCCAGCGTGACCGAGAAGGGCACCCCGGCCCTGCTCGCCGCCGGCTCCGATGACGCCGTCAAGGCCGGTTTCCATGCCGGCAACGTGATCAAGCAGATTGCGGGCCTGGTCGATGGTCGCGGTGGCGGTCGTCCCAACATGGCCCAGGCCGGTGGCAAGAATGCTGCCGGTATCGCCGATGCCCTCGCGGCCGCCAAGACCGCGCTCGGCGCCTAAGAACCTAAGTAGTCGCTGTGGTCGCGCTTGCGCTGGACATAGGGGAGACCAGGATCGGCATCGCCGTCTCGAGCCGTGATGGCAAGATGGCGATGCCTGTCAAGGTGCTCCCGGCTGCAGAGGTCACCGGTATGGCCAAGACGTTCCGCTACCTGGTCGAGGACTATGAGCCCGATATCCTGGTAAGTGGGCGTCCCCTGACCATGGCCGGTGAGCCCGGTCCCCAGGCCGAGCGCGTTGCCGCTGTTGCGCAAAAGATTGCCGACGAGCTCGATCTTCCGTTGGAGTTTGAGGACGAGCGCCTGTCCTCGCAAGAGGCAAAGCGTATCCTGCGCGAGCAGGGCCTTAACGAAAAGCAGATGAGGGGCAAGATTGACATGATTGCCGCCAGCCTGTTTTTGCAGACGTGGCTTGATCGTAAAAACGAGGAGGTTTCGCATGCCTAGCGCTCCCGATCCGCGCCAGCCGAATTGTACACGTCAGTCGGCGTCGCGCCCTGCCCAGCCTGGCCAGCGTCCGGCACAGCCGACCCAGCGCGCAGCTCAGTCTGCCGCGCGCCCGGTGCAGTCCTCCTCTCGTTCGGCCCAACCTGTTCAACGGACGGGTCAGCAGCCTTCTGCTCGTTCGGTTCAGTATCCGGCTTCTCACGCGGCTCAGCAGCCCACTGCTCGTTCGGCTCAGCCTGCAGGCGGTGCTCGCTTTAAGCAACAGGCACCTACCCAGCGAACGCAGGCCCCCCAATCGCATTCGCATCACGCTCGCGGTTCGCATGGCGTTGCTCCGGCGACTCGCTCGAGCTACAACACGCATGCTCGTCGCGGTGCTCAAAAGAAGAGTTCTCCGGTTCCTATGATCATCGGCGTTGTGGTGGCCGTAATCGCGCTTGCTACTATCGCTTTCTTTGTCGTGCCTGCCGTCAAGGGCTTCTTTGCCGGTGAGGATACGAAGGTCGCTGCTGGCCAGCAAGTTACGGTGACCATTCCCGACGGTGCTTCGGGCGATACGATCGCCTCGATTCTCTCCGAGAACCATATCGTCGAAAATCCCAAGGATTACTACGCGGCGGTGAAAAAGCTTAACGCCGATATGTCGCTTAAGCCTGGCACCTACTCGTTCACCACACTCATGGATGCGACCAAGGTTGTTCAGCAGCTCATGGAAGGCCCCAACGCGGGCTCCAATGCGCTGACTATCCCTGAGGGTCTGACAGTCGATCAAGTCGCCGACCGCGTGGCCCAGGCCTACGACAGCATCTCTAAGGAAGACTTCCTCAACCAGGCCAAGGCCTCCAACTACGTGGACGACTATAGCTTCCTTAAGGGCGCCGCCAACGACTCGCTCGGGGGTTTCTTGTTCCCCAAGACCTATTCGTTGGGTGATTCGCCGACGGCCGATGACGTGATTCGCGCCATGCTCGATCAGTTTAAGACCGAGTACAAGTCGCTTGACTTTGCGAGCTGCGAAGCCAAGATCAAGGAGCGCTACGGTGTGGAGATGTCCGACTACGACATCGTCAACTTGGCCTCTATCGTTGAGCGCGAGGGCCTCAACGCCGATCAACGTGCGCACGTGGCCTCGGTTTTCTACAACCGCCTTGCCGGCAAGCTCGACGGTCTGCGCTATCTCAACAGCGATGCGACCATGATGTATGTCACCGGTGGCGAGGTTACCGCCGACGACCTGCAGAGCGATAGCCCGTATAACACCTATAAGCACGAGGGCCTGCCGCCCACGCCCATCTGCTCTCCGTCGCTCGAGGCACTCAAGGCCACGCTTGAGCCGACCGACTCCGATGACCTGTATTTCTACATTACACAGGACGAGGAGTACTTCTCGCAAACCTACGAAGAGCATCAACTGTCTTGGAATTAGCATGAGGATTTTTAGCCCCAAACGATACGTTGCCTCGGTCGATCGCATCGACCTTGATACCCTGTGGGCCGACGGCAAACGCGCCATTCTGCTCGATCGCGATAACACTCTGGTGCCGCGCGACACCGAGCAGGTTCCCGCTGCGGTTTCCGCTTGGCTCGACGCCGCCCGCGCCAAAGGCTTTAAGCTGTGCATGGTGTCCAACAACTGGCATCGCGATCAGGTCATGAGCTCTGCACGCGAGCTGGGACTCGAGGCCATCAGCCACGCCATGAAGCCGGCGCCGTTTGCCTTGAAGGCGGGTCTTAAGCGCCTCGGCGCCACGGCAGACGAGGCGGTGCTGGTCGGCGATCAGCTGTACACGGACGTTTGGAGCGGTAACTTTGCCGGCGTTGACACTATTCTGGTCAAGCCGCAGGCAACCCAGGACCTGTGGTACACGCAGATCTTCCGTATCTTTGAGCGCCGGGCCCTGCGCGACCTTCCCTGCGAGGAATAGGTTTCGCCATGTCTCAGCACATCAAACACGGCTGCGACCATATCTTCTTTATCGGCTTTTTGGGCGCGGGCAAGTCGACGCTTGCGCGCAATGTGGGCACTATGTTCAAGCGTCGATTCATCGATACCGATCGCTTGGTTGTGCGTCGATGCGGCAAGTCGGTGACCGAGATATTTGAGACCGAGGGCGAGGATCGTTTTCGCGAGCTCGAGACCTCGGCACTCCGTTCGCTTCAAAGCGAACGCAGCCTGCTGGTATCGTGCGGGGGCGGCATCGTCGAGACGCCGGTGAATATTGAGCTGATGCACGAGATGGGTACCTGTGTGTACCTCGAAGGCGACTTTGAGGACTCGTTGCGCCAGATTCGTCGCTCCGATACCCGGCCCGATTTCCGCTCGCCCGAGCACGCTGCGCGCTTGTTTGAGCATCGCCGTCCGCTGTATCGCCAGGCGGCCGATATTACCCTTGATATTCGCAACAAGTCCTTCGAGGACGTTTCCTACCTTTGTGCCGAGATGCTTTTGGAGCGTGGACTGCTATGATTCGCCGTCAACTTATCAATTTCCAAAACCGCAGTGTCGATGTCCGCGTCGGATTGGGGGCGTTCGAGGAGCTTTCGCGCATGTTTGCCTCGGCTGTGGGCAAGCCTAAGCGTGCGATGGTGGTTTGGAACGACGCCACATCCGAGCGTTTTGGCGAGGTTGTCGAGCATGCACTTGTTGACGCCGGTTTTGCCGTGTCGCCGCTCGTCCTCGAGGTTTCGCCTGCCGGTGCTACGCTGGTCGATGCCGATACCGTCTTTGGCGCGCTGTCGGCTAACGGCATTACCTGCGATGATCTCGTTGTCGCTGTCGGCGACACGGCGACCTGCTCGGTTGTTTGCTGGTGCGCCAATCAGTGGTGCGGTCGCACCGAGTGCGCCTTGCTGCCGACGACGTTCGACGCCATGCTCACGGTCGCGACGACCATGAAGCCGCTTGTTGCCTCGTCGGCGCATGCGCTTCCCGCTATCGCGTTCCGTCCCGAGCCGGGCTTGGTCGTGTGTGACCTCGACCTTGTACGCGAGGCGGACCCCGAGGACCTCAAGCTCGGCTATGCGGTACTTGTTGGCACCATGCTTTCGAGCAGCAAGTCCCGCTGGAATCAGTTTACCGAGACCATTCCCGAGATTCTCGCGGGCGAGGAGGTCGCGCTCGTCAATGCCGTTCAGTGGTCTCAGACTGCCCGTAAGGACGTACTGATGGCCACGAACCCGAGCGCCCGCCATGCGCTCGATTTTGGCAAGACAGGGGGGCGTACTCTGCGCGTCTGCCTGGGCAAAGCCGCGGCGCAGGTGCCTGCCTACCAGCTGTTGTCCGAGGGCATGCGCTTTGAGGCGCGCCTAGCACATGATGCCTGCGACTTCGATATCGATTACGTCTTTGAGGTCGATGACTGCCTGGAGGACTTTGGTATCGAGGAGCTTGCCTTCGATCTGGAGCCTGCCGCATATATCGAGGAGTTCCGCAGGCAGCAGTTTGTCCGCTCGAACCGCAGCATGTTGCCGCTGCCCGCGGCGCTCGGCGCCATTCGTCTAACGAGCGTTGAGGACGAGGTTCTCGACCGCCATGCTCACGCATACTTGGCTTCTCGCAACGAACTTCTCTAGGATTTATTGACATCCATCGTCTTTCGTATCATGTTGAGGGGCGGGTTTCCAATCGGTTGCGAATCGCTCGCGATTCCGTACGTTGATTGAGCCCGTCCCGTCTTTATGAAGACAACAAGAAAGGAATCTGCATGTCTGAGTTTGCTGCCGGTCCTGCCGGTCGTATCGAGCGTGTCCGTGCCCTGATGGTTGAGCGCGGCTACGACGCTATCGTGGTGCGCGACGAGGCCAACCTTCGTTGGCTTACGGGCGTCAAGGGCGTCTTCGATTACACCTTCGAGTTCCCGCACGCTGCGTTTATTACGGCTGACCAGTGCCTGTTCCATACCGACTCGCGCTATCTCAACAGCTTTGAGGAGAACACGCCCGCCGGCAGCCCCTGGGTCTACGACATGGACGAGGGCACCATCCCCGGCTGGGTCGCCGGCAAGATCGCGGCCAACAAGTGCCGCGTCTGCGCTGTCGAGGACGACATGCAGATCAATTTCTACCAGGGTATTCAGCGTGGCCTGGAGGACCGCTCCGTTGCCTGCATGCTGCCGCTGATGCATGACGACATCCGTAAGATGCGCGCCATCAAGGACGCCGAGGAGATCGAGCTCATGCGCCACGCGCAGTCGATCACCGACGCCGCCTTCCAGCACATGCTCGGCTATATTAAGCCCGGTATGACTGAGAAACAGGTCCGCAACGAGCTCGAGAACTTTATGTTCGCTAACGGTGCCGATAGCCTGGCCTTTGGCTCCATCGTCGCGAGCGGTCCCAACACCGCCAACCCGCATGCCGTCCCGAGCGACCGCGTGATCGAGAAGGGCGACTTCGTTCTCATGGATTATGGCGCGGGTTACTGCGACTATCGCTCCGACATGACTCGTACCGTCGTGATGGGCGAGCCCACGTCCGAACAGCTCGACCTGTACGCGCTCGTGCGCCGTACGCACGAGGAATGCGTCGCCGCAATCCATCCGGGCGTCGAGGGCAACGACATTTTCAAGCTTTCCAAGAAGATCATCGGCGATGCCGGCTATGGTGATTACTACAACCATGGTCTGGGCCACGGCGTGGGCATTGACATCCACGAGCTGCCCAACTTCAACCGCAGCAAGAATATCATCGAGGTCGGCTCGGTTATCACCATGGAGCCCGGCGTCTACCTGCCCGGCGTGGGCGGCGTGCGTCTGGAGGACTACGGCGTGGTCACCGAGAACGGCTACGAGCCCTTCACCAAGACGCCGCATGACCTTCACGTCATCGATTGCTAGTCTACTTCGGTAGATAGTTTGGGGCGGGGCCTCCGGAGCAATTCGGACGCCCCGCGTTCTCTTTTTATGCGCTCGCTGCAGGCGCCGTCTGCAAGTGTATAATTTCGCTCGTATGTAATTTGGACGCTTGTGCGTTCTGCCCATAACAAGAAAGGTCGCTATGCCTACCATTTCTACCGCCGACTTCAAGAACGGCCTCGGTCTCCGCATTAAGGACAAGGTCTACACCATCGTCGAGTTCCAGCATGTCAAGCCGGGCAAGGGCGGCGCGTTTGTGCGCTACAAGACCCGCGACATCAAGAGCGGCCGCGTCGTCGAGAACACCTGCAACGCCGGCACCAAGTTCGAGAGCGTCATGCTCACCACCCGTGAGTTCCAGTACCTCTACAACGATGGCACCGACTACATCTTCATGGACAACGAATCCTATGAGCAGGTTCCCGTTCCCGAGGACATGGTGGGCGAGAACTCCAAGTGGCTGCGCGAGAACGACATCTGCCAGCTGCTCTTCGCCGACGATGAGCTCATGGGCGTGACTCCGCCGATGTTCATCGAGACCACCATCGTCCAGACCGACCCGGGCTTTAAGGGCGACACCGTCCAGGGTTCCACCAAGCCGGCCACGATCGACACCGGCGCTGTCATCCAGGTCCCCATGTACCTCAACGAGGGCGAGGTCATCAAGGTTGACACCCGCGACGGCAAGTTCGTCTCCCGCGTCTAGCAACCAACTCTTCTAGGAGGACTCATGCCCCAGGAAATCAAGATTGACGGCATCGGCATTTCGCCCGATGTTCTGACCGCCATCGTCTCGCGCGCCGTGTCCGATGTCGAGGGCATCGCCTCCGTTGGCGTCAAGGACCTTGCCACCAACCTTGTCTCCATGATGCTCTCGTCCAAGGCCCCGGCTTCCGAGCCGGCGGTCGAGGCCGAGGTCATCGGCGACAAGCTCGCACTCACCGTGCGTGTCGTGGTGTTCTTTGGCTATCCGTTCAAGAAACTCGCCGAGGCCGTTCGCGCCGCCGTGGTCGCCGCCATCGATGCCCAGGTGGGCGTCGAGGTCGAGCGCGTTGACGTTTGTATCGACGGTCTCGTTTTCCCCAAGGAGTAACCTTTGAGCCTTAAGGTTTATCGCGGGCGTACGCTTGCCCGCAGTCAGGCGCTGCAGCTGCTGTTCCAGGCCGAGGCCACGGACAGCCCGCTCGAGCGCGTCCTCGAGGGCGATTTCCTGATCTCGAAGGGTCCCCTCGACACCTATGCGCTGGAGCTGTGCCGCGGTGCTTACGAGCATATCGACCGCATCGACTGCGCTCTGCGCGCCGTCGCCAAGAACTGGGATCTTATGCGCATGCCCGGCGCCGACCGCAATCTGCTGCGTATCGCCGTCTATGAGATGCGTTTCCTCACCGACGAGGAGGTCTCGGACGCCATCGTGATCAACGAGGCCGTCGAGCTCGCCAAGGCCTATGGCACTGACCAGTCCGCGTCGTTCGTCAACGGCGTGCTGGGCAAGATCGCTCGCAGCGAGGAGCTGCCGGGCGAGGACTTGTACCAAGAGCTGCTCGCCGAGGATCGCGCTCGCGAGGAGGCCCAGACTGCCGAGGCTGCCGCTAAAGTTGCGGTTGCCCAGGCTGAGGCTGGTGTGCTGGCCGAGGGCGCGGACGCCGCCGAGACTGATGTCGACTCCGTCGAGGAGTAGCCATGCCAGAGGGTTTCGTCCGCAACTTTGATGAGATTTCGGACCGTCTGGACCAGATCATCGCTACCGTTCGCTCCAAGGATACGTCCTTGGAGCGTTCACTCGATCTGTTTGACGAGGCGATTGAGCTGGGCTCCCGCGCGGTCGATATGGTCGACAAGTTTGAGCTGACGCCTCGTGAGGCCGATAAGCTCGAGCAGGAATACGATGAGGATGCGGCAAACGAATCCCAGGATAGCTAGGCCGCATCTCCGGATACGAATGGTTGATGGCATTCATGAAACGCGTGCGTCTCGATGACGAACTGATTTCACAGGGCATCTGCGCCGATCGCGCGGATGCCCTTCGCACTCTTATGGCCGGCTTGGTCTCGAGTGGCGGCGAGCGCTTGACTTCGCCGGGGCTCAAGGTGACGCCGGGCCTGCCGCTGCACGTTAAGGGGCGCATTCCGTACGTTGGGCGCGGCGGCCTTAAGCTTGAGGGTGCGCTCGATGCGTTTTGTATCGACCCCACGGGCCTTGCCTGCCTGGACGTAGGCTGCTCTACCGGCGGCTTTACCGATTGCCTGCTCAAGCGCGGAGCTGCGACCGTTGTCTCGGTGGACGTGGGTCGCGCACAGTTCGATTGGTCGTTGCGTCAGGACGATCGCGTGACGCTGCATGAGCGCACCAACGTGACGCAGCTGCCTGAGCTTGGCTATGCCGGCGCCATCGACCTGGCTGTTTGTGATGTCTCGTTTACCAGCATCGCGAACATTATCGATGCGGTGCTGGCGTGCCTGAAGCCTTCGGGTTCGTTCTGCACGCTCGTAAAGCCCCAGTTTGAGGCGCCGGCTGCGCTGGTGGGCGAGCGCGGTATCGTGACCGACCCCGCCGTCCGCCGCGATACGCTCGTGGCGGCGATTGAGCTTTTTGCCGCCAAGGGCCTGTTCCCGCTTGACGTGTGCGTGTCGCCCATCCATGGCGCTAAGGGCAACGTTGAGTTTTTCCTGTACGGCACAAGGTTTGCCCCTGGTGAACGCACCGACGATGAGCTGCAATCCCAGGTATCGGCTTTGAGCGAGAAAGCTGCAACGCTATGAAGGTCTTTCTGGTTCCCAATTACTACAAGCAAGAGGCGGTCGAGAGCGGCCTGATGCTCGAGCTTTGGCTTTCGCGCCAGGGCTACGAGGTCGCATGGGCTGCCGACCAGCGATCGAAGATTCAAAGCACGCCTGATATTGATGGCTCAGATCTGGTCATTACGCTCGGCGGCGACGGTACGTTGCTGCGCGCTGCCCGCATCCTCAACCATCGCGAGATTCCTATCCTTGGTCTTTCCTATGGTCACCTGGGCTTTTTAACTGCTGCGAGCCCCGAGGAGCGCGACATTCTGCAGGTCGTGAGCGATGCCCTGTCCGGTGAGCTGCACGTGAGCCGCCGCGCCACCATCGCCGCGGATATCGTGTCCGTGCGCGACGATGGCACGAAGGATGTCGTGCGCACGTTTGCCCTCAACGATATGGCACTTACGCGCGGCCCCCTGTCCGATATGGTTGAGTTTGACATCACGGTGTCCGGCCATCATATCGATCGCCTGCGCGGCGACGGTGTCGTCGTTTCGACGGCGACCGGCTCCACCGGCTATGCGCTTTCCGCCGGCGGCCCCATCGTCAGCCCCGATTACACGGGTATGGTCTGTGTGCCCATCGCTCCGCATACCATTCAGGCTCGCGCTTTTTTGACCTCGCCGAGTGATGTCGTCGAGATCTTTATGTCCGATGATCGTCCGAGCGTGCCGGCGATTGCCATCGACGGACAGTTTATTACCTGCGATGGCACGGTCGAGAGCGTGGCGGTGCGTCGCGGTCCCGGAGATGTGCTGCTTCTCGATTACGGTCCCGAGAGCTTCTATAACTCCGTGAGCCGCGTGTTCTACGGAGTGCGTCATGATCGATGAGCTGCAGGTTTCCAACATTGCACTCATTCGCGAGGCGACGCTGGTGCCGAGTGCGGGCCTGACCGTTCTTACCGGAGAAACCGGTGCCGGTAAGACAGCACTGCTCTCGGCACTCAAGCTTATTTTGGGCGAGCGCGCGGATTCGTCGACGGTGCGCGAGGGCGAGGCGCTTGCCAGCGTTGAGGCGCGCCTGTTCGAAGGCCCGCACGATACGGAGGGTTTCACCGTATTGCGCAGCCTTTCTGCCGAGGGCCGTAGTCGCGTAAAAATTGACGGTCGCATCGCCAGCGTACGCGAGCTTTCGGAGCGCGTCGGCGTGATGATGGATCTGTGCGGCCAGCATGAACATCAGCGTCTGCTCGATCCGGCGCATCATGTTGCCATGGTTGATGCCTGGGCTGGTCGCTCTGCGCTCGAGGCGCTCGACCGCTACCGTGCTTGCTTTAAGGCTTCGCGCGCAGCTGCCAAGGAAGTCCGTCGCGTCGAGGAAGCCTCGCGTGCGCAGGGAAGCCGTGTCGAGGAGGCGCGCTTTGCCCTCGAGCGCATCGGCGAGGTCGACCCCAAGCCGGGTGAGTATGAGGAACTCGAGGAACTGCTGCCGCGCTCCGAACATGCCGAGGTACTGGTTGCCACAGCTAACGATGCCCATGCATCGCTTGCCGCCGAAGGTGGAGCGCTCGATGCCGTGAACAGCGCCGTGGCAGAGCTTTCCCGTATGGCTACCGTCGATCGCAAACTGGGCGACATTGCCGATGCGCTTTCGGATGCCTGCATCTCCCTTGAGGATAGCGCGAACGAGCTTCGTGCCTATCGCGATGGCGTCGCCTTCGACCCGCGCGAGCTCGCTCGCATGCGTGAGCGGTATTCCGACCTCAAGGGCCTGTTGCGTCAGTGGGGTCCCACCATGGACGATGTTTTTGCCATGCGCGATCGCTCGCAAGAGCTGCTGTCCCTGGTCGATGATGGCGATGAACAGATCAAAAAGGCGCGTGAGGCACTCGGGAGCGCCGAGCGCGAGCTGTTCGCTGCCGCCAAGGCACTCAAGCGTGCGCGTAATACCGCTGCTCCGCGTTTTTGTCACGAGGTTGGCCGCCAAATGGCGCGCCTGGAGATGGGCGGCGCCGAGCTCGTTTGGGAGTCGCGTGATCTTCCGCGCGCCGAGTGGACGCCGGCGGGTCCTTCAAGCTACGAGCTTTTGTATCGCAGCGGTGTCGGCTTGACGCCGCGTCCCCTGCGCCGCATTGCCTCGGGCGGCGAGCTCAGCCGCGTCATGCTGGCGAGCAAGGTGGTCTTGGGTAATGCTGACGGCGTCGACACACTGGTATTTGACGAGGTCGATGCCGGTGTCGGCGGCTCCACGGCTCGTGCTCTTGCTGGTGTGCTGGCCGATCTTGCCGCTACGCATCAAGTGATTGTCGTAACCCACTTGGCGCAAGTCGCCGTCATGGCCGACAAGCATTATGTTGTCAGCAAGGAGCCGGGCGATGTTCCCCAGACGCATTTGGACGAGGTAACCGGCGAAGCGCGTACCGCCGAGATTGCCCGCATGTTGAGCGGCGATCAGTCCGAGGCAAGCTTGGCCCACGCAAAGCAGATGCTCGAAGAAGTTCGAGGCTAGGTCGTATCAGCGGTGTTGGTGGGACAAAATAGACTGAAATTTTTTGTCCCACTACGCGTTTTACTCAACGACCTTGTCCGGCTGGATGAGCTCCTCGTAGTAGCTGATATGTTCGCGAGCGTCTTCAATCTCGGGCAGCAGGAAGTTGTAGATAACTTCGATGATCATCGTGGCGCTGATCTTGGAGAACGCAAAGTCACCCGTCGTCAGCAGCGCCTCGTGGTTGACGGTATTAAAAGTGTAGTCTGCCAGGCGCGCGAGTGGAGACTTGCTGTCGCTGCTGATGACGACTACGGTGGCACCGCAGTCGCGAGCTGCTTTTGCCATGCGATTCAGTCGGCGCGATTTGCCGGAGTTTGAGATGAGCACGATGACGTCACCCGGGCGCAACGTGAGCGCAAAGCCGATTGATGTCTCGCTAATGGTGCTTGCCATGCAGCGCAGGCCCAGCTGCGAAAACTTAAACGTCGCATCGAGCGCGACCGCGTTCGTATTGCCCACAGCCGCAAACTCAATAACCCCTGCATGCTTAAGGGCATGCACAACAGCCGCCAACGTATCGTGGTCGATCCCGTCGATGGTCGCATTAAGCTCGCTCACCTTGGCAGCCAGGATGTTCTTAAGGCTCTGCTCCATATTGCCGAGCGAGACTTCGTCAGTCAGGCCCTCGTTGCGCTGGCTTTCCAAATCCCTCGCCAACGAAAACTGAAAGCTGCGGAAGCTGCCAAAGCCAAGCTTGCGGCAGAAGCGCGAAACGGTCGCCTCGGACGTGGCGGCGGCGCGCGAGAGCTGAGCCGCCGTGAGGCGTGGCGCCTCGGACTGGTGCTCCAATATATAGTCGACAATGCGCTGCTCGGACTCGCTGTATCCCTGATGGGTACTAATGAGGGAAAGTGCGCTCTTGCTACTATCGGTCATGGATGGCTCCTGGTTGGCATGAAAATCGGACTCGTTTTGTAATGTCATAGTATAGGGGGATTTTCAATTACAAGATACACCTTGCCGTTTCAAGTGTTGATGGTAAACTTTCACCTACCGTTTACGGTTATGAAAGAACCTTTCACCGGAGAATTGCGCCTTGTCTCTTCTCACGCGGACGGTAGGTTGGTATCTTTCAGTTGTGGAAAAGCGCGCAAGGACGCGCGTGTAGGGGAGCGCCTGCGGGCGCAAAACTTAAAAAGGAGGGACACATGGCTAAGTTTGACATCATCGCCGCCACCGGTTGCCCGACCGGCATTGCGCACACCTTCATGGCTAAGGAGGCACTGGAGAAGGCAGCTGCCGAGCGAGGTCTGACTATTAAGGTCGAGACCCATGGCCAGGTCGGTGTCGAGAACGAGCTCACCAAGAGCGAGATCACCGGTGCCAAGGCCGTCGTCGTCGCAGCCGATAAGGATGTCCAGGCTGAACGTTTCGCCGGCAAGCCCATGGTTTCCGTTGGCGTTTCCAAGGCCCTGTCCGTTGAGGCCGCCGGTAAGCTGATTGACCGCGCGCTCGCCGCCAAGGGCGACAACACGGTTGCAGCCGCTGCCGATGTCGAGGACGAGGCCGAGGAGAAGGAGTCCATCGGTCACGTCATCTACAAGCACCTTATGAACGGCGTCAGCCATATGCTGGTCTTCGTCGTTGCCGGTGGCGTCCTGACCGCCGTCTCGTTCCTGTGGGGCATTACGTCCTTCGATTCGACGGCTGCCGACTACAACACCTTCGCCGCTATGCTGAAGATCATCGGCGGCATCGCCATGAACCTCATGGTTCCCGTGCTTTCTGCCTACATCGCCGAATCCATCGGCAAGCGACCGGCGCTCGTCCCCGGTTTTGTTGCCGGTATGATCGCCATCCAGGGCCTGCCTGTTAACGCCGAGACCGGCATGATCGACGCCGGTGGCGCCGGCGTGGGCTTCGGCTTCCTGGGCGGCATCGTCGGCGGCTTCCTCGCTGGCTATGTCATCCTGCTGCTCGAGAAGGTCTTTGCCGGTCTGCCCAAGAACCTGGACGGCCTCAAGGCCATCTTCCTGTACCCGCTGTTCTCGACGGCTATCGTCGGCCTGGTCATGCTCGGCATTTCCGGCCCCATGGCTGCCATCAACACCGCCATGATGGACTTCCTCAAGGGCCTGTCCGCCTCTGGCGCCGTTGTCCTGGGTCTTGCCATCGGCTGCATGTGCGCCTTTGACATGGGTGGCCCGGTCAACAAGGCTGCTTACGTCACCGGTACCGCCATGCTCACCGAGGCACTGGCTGCCGGCGTTGGCACCGACACCTACAACTTCGGCACCAACTTCATGGCTGCCGTCTCCGCCGCCTGCATCGTTCCGCCGCTGATCACCACCTTCGCCGTCGTCGTCGGCAAGAAGTACTTCAGCCAGGAGGATCATGACGCCGGTATCGTCAACCTCATCCTTGGTTGCACCCACATCACCGAGGGCGCCATTCCGTTCATGACCAAGAACATCTGGCCCGTCATGCCCATCATGATGCTCGGTTCCTCCATCGCCTCGATCCTGACCATTATGTTCAACGTTCACGATCCGGCGCCTCACGGTGGCTTCCTGGTCCTGCCTGTTGTCGAGAACGGTCCGCTGTGGGTCCTCGCGATCCTCATCGGCGCTGTGGTCGGTGGCATCCTGTTCGTGGCCTTCAAGAAGTACGACTTCGAGAAGAACCAGAAGGCCGCTCCCGCCGCTGCTGCTCAGCCGGTCGAGGCCTCCAAGGCCGCTGCCGTCGAGGCTCCCAAGGCCGAGGCTGCCGACTTCGTGAAGGTCGAGAACGTCTTTGTCGCCGAGGACTTCGCTTCTCGTGACGAGGCTCTGAGCTTCGTTTCCAACCAGGCTGTCAAGGCCGGTATCGCCAGCGACGCCGACGCCGTGATGAACGCCTTCCTGGCCCGCGAGGCCGAGGGCACCACGGGCATGATGGAGGGGTTCGCCATCCCGCATGCCAAGTCCGACGCTATTACCGAGGCTGCCGTCATCGTCGCTAAGGACGAGTCCGGCGTGACCGGTTGGGATACCATGGACGGCGCTCCCGTCAACGTGGCCATCGCTCTGCTCATCCCTGGCGCACAGGCTGGCACCACGCACCTCAAGATCCTGTCCAAGGTCGCCGAGGCGCTCATGGACGAGGACTTCCGTGGCATCGTCAAGGGTTCCACCGACGCCGCCGAGATCGCCAAGACGATCAACGCCCGCCTGGTCTAATTCCACAGTACGCGAATAACATCGCCCCCTGTAACAAAGGCGAGGACTCCCTACGGGTCCTCGCCTTTTTTCATACCACCCGGCACTCAGGGACGTTCCTTTCCTGCCGGCACCCCGGGACACTCCTTAGTCCCCAACAGGGCATAAATAGCCCTCATCGACTGAATCACCCACGCGAACAATAATTCAGCCAGAATTCCTTTTGCACGATATTTCTTGGACGGAAGCATGTTCCCGCAGCTCGCCTGCCGGGCGGGGCGGTTAAGTTTGTCGCGAGTTCCGCACGCAAAGGAAAGCACTTAATGTGCTTTCCGTCTTGCGCAGGACTGTAGAGCAGCAAACTTAACCGCCCCGCCCGGCAGGCGAGCGGACAGCGAACGACATCTGTCCAACAATTCGTGCGAAACACAATGAAAAACCGTTTGATGTGAGTTAATATAAACAACGTCGTGAATCTGACTCCTGCCACATGCATGACAGGGGTTAAACACAAAAAAGGAGTCAATTATGGTTTCTGAGAAGGCTACCCTCGTTAATCCTCAGGGTCTGCACATGCGTCCGGCTGGTCTGTTTGCCTCCACCATGGGCAAGTACGCCTGTGACGTGACGGTCGTCACCCCCGAGAAGGAGGTCAACGGCAAGTCCCCGATGGCCCTCATGGCTGCTGGTATCCCCTGCGGCACCGAGGTCGAGGTCAAGTGCGACGGCGCCGACGAGGCCGAGGCTCTGGCTGCTGCCATCGAGCTCATCAAGAGCGGTCTTGGCGAGTAGAACTCAAACGGGTCGCATGTTGAACAACTAAGTTCATATTTGGGGGCGCAGTGACCTGTCTTAAGGTAGCTGCGCTCTTTTGTCATGGATATGGCAAAACGCTTTATCACATGACACGGAGAGAGGAATGGGAATGTATCAGGGAGTCAACGCTTCCGAGGGCATCGGTATCGGCACCGTCATGGTCGCCGTCGATCCCGACTTGACGTTTGAGCCGCACGAGGTTGCTGATTCGGCAGCAGAGAAGGAGCGCTATCAGACCGCTCTTTCGGTTTTCTGCGAGAAGACCCAGGCTCAGGCCGACCACATGAAGGAGACGGTGGGCGAGGCCGAGGCCGAGATCATGAGCGGACACATTGTCCTGGCTCAGGATCCGGGCATGACTGACGCCATCAACGCCGCCATTGACGGCGGCACCTGCGCCGAGCAGGCGCTCATGGACACCTCGACCATGTTCGAGAACATGTTCCTGTCCATGGACGACGAGATGTTCCGCCTGCGCGCGGCCGACATCGCCGACATCCGCACCGGTATTCTGGCCGAGCTGCTGGGCAAGGAGGTCGTCGACCTCTCCGTCCTGCCCGAGAACACCGTCGTTGTCGTTCACGACCTCACGCCGTCCATGACCGCCACGATCGATAAGGCCCACGTTGCCGGTATCGTCACCGAGACCGGTGGCCGTACGTCGCACTCCGCGATCATCGCCCGCGCCCTCGAGATCCCGGCTGTCCTTTCGGTTTCCAACAGCTGCACCGCACTGCGCAACGGCATGACCGTTGTCGTCGACGGTGGCAAGGGTATCGTTGAGGCCGATCCCGACGAGGAGACGCTCGCTGCCTACACCGCCAAGGCCGAGGCTTTCGCTGCCGAGAAGGCGGCTCTCGAGGCCTTCCGTGGCAAGCCGTCCGTGACTGCCGACGGCATCAAGAAGATCATCGCCTGCAACATCGGCAACCCCGATGACGTGCCCAACGCGCTCGATCACGATGCCGAGGCTATCGGCCTGTTCCGTTCCGAGTTCCTGTTCATGGACTCTGCTGAGCTTCCTTCCGAGGAGGAGCAGTTCAACGCCTACCGTAAGGTCGCCAGCGCGCTCAAGGGCGCTCCGGTCATCATCCGCACGCTCGATGTGGGTGGCGACAAGGAGATTCCGTACCTTCACATGGTCAAGGAAGAGAACCCCTTCATGGGCTTCCGTGCCGTGCGTTACTGCCTGGCCAACCCCGATCAGTACAAGGTCCAGCTCCGCGCCCTGTTGCGCGCCAGCGCCTTTGGTGACGTCAAGATCATGATCCCGCTCGTCACCTGCGTCGAGGAGGTCGTGGCCGTCAAGGAGCTCGTCGAGCAGTGCAAGACCGAGCTGACCGAAGAGGGTCGCAAGTTCAACGAGAACATCGAGGTCGGCATCATGGTCGAGACGCCTGCCGCCTCGCTGCTCGCTGACCGCCTGGCCGAGGTCGCCGACTTCTTCTCCATCGGCACCAACGACCTGATCGGCTACACCATGTGCGCCGACCGTGGCAACGACACCATCTCCAACCTGTACCAGGTTTACTATCCCGCCGTGCTCCGCTCGCTCAAGAACATCATCGAGAGCGGCGTGAAGGCCGGCATCATGGTCGGTATGTGCGGCGAGGCCGCTGCCGATCCGTTGCTCGAGCCGCTGCTGATCAGCTGGGGCCTGGAGGAGTTCTCGATGAGCGCTCCGTCTATCCTGCGCGCCCGCAAGACCATCAGCCAGTGGACCAAGGCCGAGTGCGACGAGCTCGCCGAGAAGGCGCTCGCCTGCAACACCGCTGCCGAGGTCAAGGCACTGCTCGAGTCCGCAGCTCGCTAATTTGGTATCAGAGGTAACCGCGTGGTTGGAATGGGCCGGCCACGCGGCCCTCACATATACAGGGGGTACTGTAAATGTTCTACACGCTAACCGCTAACCCGGCTGTCGACATGACGGTTTCGAGCTCTCCGCTCGAGCCCGACGAGAACGTCCGCACCGGCTCGGCCAGCTACACGGCTAACGGCAAGGGCCTCGACGTGTCCTTCGCCTTTAAGAAGATGGGCGTCGACACCGTCGCGCTCGGTTTCTTCGCCGGCTTCACGGGCAAGTTCATCGTCGAGGAGGTCATGAACCTGGGTTGCCTCTGCCGCCCGGTCTGGACCGACGGTATCACGCGCATTAACACCTACGTCAACGATGGCCAGCACGAGTACGGCATCCTCAACCCTGGTGCTCCGATCACGCCGCAGCACCAGGAGGAGCTCTACAACATCCTGGACACCGCGGGCGACCTTGAGTGCCTGATCGTCTCCGGCTCCGTGCCTCCCAAAGCTACGCCTGACTTCCTGGCTCAGGTCATGGAGCACGCTCAGGCCCGTGGCGCCGACGTCGTCCTGGACCTGTCCTCCGACAAGCTCAAGGAGCTCGCTCACAAGAAGCCGCTGCTCATTAAGCCGAACCATCACGAGATGAAGGCTATCTTCGGCGTGCCGGTCGACACCGACGACGAGGTCCGCGTTGCCATGAAGCTGGCTCACGAGGCCGGCGTCCAGAACGTGCTGCTCACCCGTGGTAGTCGCGGTGACGCTTACTTCTCCAACGGCGAGGACATCTGGTACGCCAAGCGTGAGTTCAACATCAAGCTGGTTTCTTCCGTCTGCGCCGGCGACTGCACCCTCGCTGCGTTCCTGCACAAGTGGTACAGGGATCGCGACAACGTCGAGGAGGCCATGAAGCTCGCTATGGCCACCGGCGCCAACGTCGCCGAGTCCGTCGGCATCGGCGACTTCGGTCACGTCGATGAGTATAGCAAGCGCGTTGCTGTCCGCAAGCTCGATCGTCAGTAATCGAAACGCGACATATTCGTGCGCATGTGGCGCCCCGGTTTCGGCTGGGGCGCCTTTTTGTTCCGCCACGGGGGAGAGGTGTCCCGCCGTACTTCATCGCTTCCACACCGTTCACCGAGTTGTCCTAGCCTTTTGCCGAAGCGTGGAATATACTTTCATTAACTCGTTGCTTCGTGAAAGGAACATTCATGATTTACACGCTTACTGCAAATCCCGCTATTGACTACAACATCTCCTGCGATGGCCTGTCCGCCAACACCGTTACCCGCACCCGTAACGCTGTCTACACCCCCAACGGCAAGGGTCTCAACGTTTCGTTTACGCTCGACCACTACGGCGTCGACACCACGATCCTGGGCTTCTTCGCCGGCTTCTCGGGCGAGTTTATCGTTAAGGGTGCCGAGGCCCTGGGCGTGCCCGTCAAGCCCGTGTGGACTGACGGCATCACGCGCGTCAACGTGTTCCTCAATGCCGGTCCCGACACCGAGTACAACATGGTCAACGCCGGTGCCGCCATCAACGAAGCCAACGAGCAGGAGATGTTTGAGCTTATCGATTCGCTCGATGACATGACCTGCCTGGTTATCAGCGGCTCGCTGCCCCCCAACACCTCCGAGGGCTTTCTGGCAGAGGTCCTGCGTCGCGTGAAGGCGAAGGGCGCCGAGTTCGTGCTCGATATCTCGAGCCATCAGCTGGCCGACCTCATTGCTATGGAGCCGTTGCTCATTAAGCCCAACGACGACGAGCTGCTCGACATCTTTGGCATTAAGGTGAGCGGTGGCGACGACGAGTCCGTCAAGGGCGCCATGGCCGAGCTGCACGCCAAGGGCGCTAAGAATGTACTGCTGACGCTCGGCGGCGACGGCGCGTACTTCTCCAACGGCGAGCACATCTGGTTTGCCAACCGCACCTTCGACGTCAAGCTGCTGTCGACCGTCTGCGCGGGCGACTCCTCGCTGGCCGCCTTCCTTTCCGTGTGGCACGACGCCCCCGAGCGCGTCGAGGATGCCCTGCGCCTCTCGATGGCCACCGGCGCCAACGTGGTCGAGTGCCCGGGTCTGGGCGATTTTGCCAAGGTCGATGAGTATCAGAAGGGTATTGCAATCCGTCAGGTTTGCTAGTTCCGGCACCTTGCCTGAATAGTTCAATTATTTCGCATCCGTCTTAGACCAGGACGGATGCGTTTTTGTTTATCGGACTTGCGTGTGCAGTGGAGGCTGTTTCTTGCTAGACTTCTTGCAGACGCAATCGATAGCCAATTTGATAGTCGCAGGAGGCCATAGGCATGTGCAATGTTTCGCTCAACGGTACGCAGCCGACCGATGCCTCTATCCGTGTCCTGCGTGCGCTTGAGGCAGCAGGTCTTGAGGCTTGGTACGTGGGCGGTTGGGTACGTGATGCCCTGATGGGACGCCCCAGCCACGATGTTGACATGTGCTGCAGCGGCCTGTGGCAGGAGTCCAAAGAGGCGCTCGAAGCGGCTGATATTGCCGTGGTTGAGTCGGGCATAAAATTTGGCGGCATCACGGCTATTTGCGATGATGAGCGCATTGAGGTCACCACCTACCGCCTAGACGGCTTTTACACCGACGGCCGCCATCCCCAGAGTGTGGAGCGTGCGGCGTCGCTTGAGGACGATCTGGCGCGTCGTGACTTTACCGTTAACGCTATGGCCTGGCATCCCGAGCGTGGTCTTGTCGACCGCTACGATGGTCAGGGCGACCTAGACCGCAAGCTCATCCGCGCCGTTGGAGATCCCAAGCGTCGTTTTAACGAGGACGCGCTTCGCATGCTGCGCGCGGTGCGTTTTGCCTGCCGTCTGGATTTTATGATCGAGCCTAAGACTAAACAGGCGCTTGCCGAGTGCGCGCCGCTGCTCGATGCTGTGGCGCGCGAGCGCGTGGGCATTGAGCTCGAGGGTATCCTTTCGACCGGCCATGGGGGAGACGCGATGCTGCGCTACCCCGAGCTTGTTTGCGCCGCCGTGCCCGAGCTCGCGTCCGCTCGCGGGTTTGATCAACGCAGCGTCTATCATGCGTTTAACGTCTACGAGCATATCGCCCGCGTGCTGACGGTGGCAGGGGAGCTGGCGCTGTGCGACGGCGTCGCGCCCTCGTCGAGCCTTATGTGGGCGGCGTTTTTGCACGACGTTTCCAAACCCGAGTGCTTTACGGTCGATCACGACGGCAGCGGTCACTTCTACGGTCATCCCGAGCTCGGCGCCAAGAAGGCGCGTGTCATCATGGATCGCCTGGCGCTCTCGCACGATTTGGTGCGCGATGTGTGCCTGCTGATCAAATACCATGACAAGCCGCTGCGCCCCGAGCGCTCCTGCCTGCTCAATATGATGCGCGCGCTTTCGGGCGAGGGTGTCGATACGCCGCGTCTGATGGACGAGCTCATGGACCTTAAGCGTGCCGACACGCTCGGCAAGGCGCCCTCGTGCTTCTATTACGTCGAGACGATCGAGGAGATGCGTACGCTCGCCCACGATCTGCTGCAGGCGGGGGAGCCCTATACACTCAAGATGCTTGCCATCAATGGTGGCGACCTGATCCGCGCCGGCGTCAAGCCGGGGCCGGAGCTGGGACAGCTTCTCAACGCTGCCCTCGACGCCGTGATCGAGGACAACATCCCCAACAACCGCGAAGCCCTCCTGACTCATCTCAACCTAGGGTAGCTAAAATAGCCCCGTTCCAAATTTACTACTTTGTTGACCTGCGCGTTCCATAACCTCGCGACAAAATTTCGGCAATTTGGAATTTCTTCTTGCGCTTGCGTTTTTTGTCCCGTAATATATTTCCTCGCAGCACGGCAGTGCAGATGTCATGTGGCCCGTTCGTCTAGCGGTTTAGGACGCCGCCCTCTCAAGGCGGAGATCACCAGTTCGAATCTGGTACGGGCTACCACGCATCTGATACCCGGTCTTTCCACGGAAGGCCGGGTTTTTTATTATCAAACAACTGTCTGTCATTCCCGTTTGAACAAGAGCTTTGCGTTCTGCTTATGGCCCTTACGGGTACAATAACCAAGATATTTTGACTGTTAGAAGGAGTCTCATGACGGAGTCCTCTCAGCATACGTCTAAGCCCCAGGTCGAGGTTGAGGCCTCGGGCGGCGATGACAATAAGAGCGCACGCCGCGGCGCCATCTTTATCGGCGTCGTGCTGGTGGGTTATATCGTCTACCTGGTGGTAACCGGGCAGATGGGGCAGTTCTGGGCCGCTATGTCGAGCGTTCAGGCGCCCTGGCTCGTTGTCGCGTGTCTTTGCATGTTTATGTATCTGTTCTTTGGCATTGTGGCCTATGCGATCGCCGTCTGGCTCGACCCCAATTCGCCCGTCGGTATCCGCGACCTCATTTCGGTCGAGGCGAGCGGTATTTTCTTTGGCAACCTGACGCCCATGATGATGGGCTCTACGCCTGCCCAGATCTACCGCCTGACCAAAGCGGGCCAAAACGTGGGCGAAGCGGGTGCCACGCAGTTCACCCGATTTATTGTGTATCAGTTTGGCCTCGTTGCCTGGGGCGCTATCCTATTGCTTGCTCGCATGCCGTTTTTTGCCGAGCGCTATGGCGACATGACGCTGCTGTGCGTCTTTAGTTTTGGCGGTCACTGCTGCATCCTGCTCGGCATCTTCGCCGTCGCACTCATGCCTAAGACCGTCACGCGCGTCGCCCATTGCATCATCAATTGGCTCGAGCGCATAGGTGTCTCGGCCACTAAGATCGATGGATGGCGCTCGTTTGTCGATGGCGAGATCTACTCCTTCTCCGAGAAGTTCAAGCTTTCGGCCGGACATTTTTCTTCCATGCTGCTCACCGTGTTTATCACCATGCTGCAGCTTGCGTTTTTCTATCTGGTGCCGTATTTCCTGATGCTTGCCTTTGGCCACCACGAGGTCGACTTTTTCTCGGTCATGGCCGCGAGCGCCTTTGTCCAGCTGCTGAGCTCTGCGGTCCCCTTGCCCGGTGGAACTGGTGGCGCCGAGGGCGGCTTTGCATTGTTCTTGGGTCATTTCTTTGGGTCGGCTTCGACCGCCGGCTATCTGCTGTGGCGCCTCATTACGTTTATCGCGCCGACCATTTTGGCTGCGCCCCTGCTGGGCCTTAAGAGCGCCCACAACGAGAGCATCCATGCGCGCTGGGATCGCGCGATGCGCAAGCTCGGACGATCGCCTCAGACGTCCTCTAAGCCTGCAAAGCCCCATCCTGTGAATGCGGTTACCGTGGATCCCAATCAGCATGCTCAGAAGGCTTCTGGGGCCGCTAAACCGTCGCATAAGGCCTATGTGCGCCAGACAGGCGACGGCATCCGTGTGTCCCCGGCTGCTTTGAACAAAATGAAGCTCCCTAAGGCGTAACAGTTGGTCGTGCGTTCTTCATGTTGCCGGGCTTTTTTGTGCCGGATGGGGGATAATCCTCTTACGTAGATTAACTCTCATCTGTTGATGAATGCTCACATTCTGAAGGGACACGTCCATGGACACCAGCAAACCGCGCCTCGACCGCCGCATCGTTCGCAGCCGCAATGCCATCCTTTCTGCGTTTGAGCGCCTGCTGATGGATAAACCGCTTGCCGATATTACCGTGAGTGCCATCGCGCGTGAGGCAAATGTCGATCGTAAGACCTTCTACGTGCACTTTGGTACGGTTGATGGCTTGCTCGATGCCATTGCCGTCGATGTGGTGGAGATGATTGTCGACTCGGTCGAGAAAACGCTTGCTTCCATGGACGGTGACACCAACGAGCGCGCCCTGGGCGCGGCGGCGACCTTCTTTAAAACCGTTAACGAGGCGCTGTGCAACAACCTGGTGCTCAATCGTCAGCTGATCGAGAACATTCCGCTCGATGATTTTATGGCTCGTCTTCGTGCGCCGCTCGAGCACGAGATTGCCGAGCGCGATCTGCTGCCCCACGGTCTCAAGGACGAGATGTTCGACTACTATCTGGCGTTTTTGCTGTCGGGTATTATCGGAATCTATCGCACATGGGCGCTGTCTGACGGCTCGGTTCCTATCGAGCGCGTCTCGGAGGTCGCCAACGACCTGACTCTCAATGGCCTGTCGAGTCTGGAATCTCGCTTGGATTAGGCGCAGGCTCGAGTTCGCGAGGCGCTTGTCGGGGTGCAGCCCGATCGACCAGGCGACGAGCATCCCGCCGAAGCAGTCGATGACCGGGCTCAGGTAGACCTTCTCGCCGCCCGGGAGCCTGAACTCGGTGATGTCGGTGAGCCACAGCAGGTTGGGCTCGTCGGCGTGGAAATTCCTGTTTACGAGGTTCTCCGGCGCCTTGTAGACCTCGCCGGCGTAGGAGCTGTAGCCTGAGGATCCTTAAAAGAAAGTCCAGTTTATCCTTTCCACCCCAATTGGGAATCCTCCGATGCGCCTTCGCACGCTCGCATGACCTCGATACCGTGCGAGCGTGCGAACTCGACGAGCTCTGCGTTGCGGGCGTTAATGGTGCCGAAGGCGGCGGGGCACACGATAAGGCGCGCGCAGTGGACGAGGAGCTCTTTGGCGCGGGCTATGGTTTTATCCCCGATCGGCTCGAAGGCGCGCTCGGCCACGCATTCCGCCGCCAGGTCGCGCGCTAGCTCGCAGTCGATGTCCCCTTCGTGCAGAACGCCCGTGTAGAACGCCTTGCCCTGCCGGATGAGCTGGCGAAACACAGCCGACCCCGTACCTGCGCCGGCGATGACGAACGTGTGCGCATCGCCGTGCGGGCGTCCAATTTCCACGCTGCCGAAGCGCTCGTTGAAGGTGCCATGTTGAAGGCCGTAGAGCTCGCCAATCGTCTCGCGCGTGAATATGTCCTCGGGTACGCCGGCGCGGAAGACCCGGCCGTCCTTCACGCAAATCACCTTGTCGGCGCTTTTCTGCGCGAGCTCGAGTTCGTGGATGGACATGATGACAGCCACATTCCGCGATTTCGCAAGGTGGCGAAGTATTCGCAGCAGGTCGATCTGGTAGCGGATATCGAGATACGACGTGGGCTCGTCGAGCACGAGCACACGCGGATCCTGCGCGATGGCGCGTGCGAGTATGACGCGCTGGCGTTGCCCGTCGCTTATCTGCATGAAGTCGCGCTCGGCGAGCTCTTCCACATGTGCGGTTTTCATGGCCTCGTCGACCCGACTATGGTCGTTGGGCGAGAGTGTGCCCATTCGTCCGGTGTAGGGATGCCTTCCCGCCTCTACGATATCGCGGCAGGTGAGGAGCTCGGTCCGGGGGCGATCTGTCAGCATAACGGCAAGGTTCCTTGCGAACTCCGCCGTCTTCCATCGGGAAATCTCCCGCCCGTCGAGCTCGACCGCGCCGGCAAGCGGTGCCAGATGGCGTGTGATGGTTTTCAAGATGGTCGACTTGCCCGAGCCGTTCGGCCCGATGAGTGCCACGACGTCGCCCGCGCGAACCTCCAGATCGACGCCTTCTACTACGACCTTCTTGTCGTAGCCCGCCGACAGGTCGCTTATGCGGAAAAGCGGCGCTCCGTCAGCCTGCGTTTCGACCGGAGTTTCGAGGTTCGGCTCCGCTCGGAGGAGGCGTTCCGCGCGCAGTTCCGCACGAGCCGAAAGTGCCTTCTGGCGCTTTCGTGCGAGCTCAGGACTGTCTAAGCATAGAATGTCGCCTCCGAGCGTTTTGGGCCGCGGCACGAATTCCCCCATCTACCTCACCCGCTTCTTCAACATGAGCGCGATAACCACCGGAGCGCCGAAGATGGCGGTGACGGCGCTGATGGAAAGCTCGACGGGAGAGAACAGCGTGCGCGCGATCAAATCGCAGCCCGCGCAGAAGATGGCGCCTCCCAAGAAGCACGCAGGAATCACGCGGATGGGCTTCGACGACTTTAGCGCCGACTTCACGAGATGCGGAACCGCGATGCCTACGAACGACACCGGACCAGCGAACGCGGTCACGCAGGCGGAGAGCATGCTCGCTAGAAGGACGAGCACCACGCGGAAGCGTTCGACGTTCACGCCGGCGCTTTTCGCGTAGGCTTCTCCCAGCTGGAAGGCGGAAAGGGGCTTCGATATCGCGAATACGCATGCGCTCACGGTGATCACCACGACCGCGATGACCGCGATGTCGTCCCAGCTCGAACCCGAGAAGCTACCCAAAGACCAGTTGTGCAGGTTCACGATGGACTGGTCGTCGGCGAAGGCGATGAGGAAGTTCGTCGCCGCCGAGCAGATGTATCCCACCATGACGCCCGCCACGATGAGCATGGCCATGGAACTTATGCGCCGTGCGATGAGGAGCACGAAGCCGATGGTGATAAGCGAGCCCAGAAACGCTGCGGCCACCATGGCCGGCGAGGACATGGCCTGGTTCGCGCCAAGAAGTACGATCATCGTAAGCGCGACGACGAACTTTGCGCCCGAGGAGACGCCCAAGATGAACGGGTCGGCGATGGGGTTGTTGAAAAACGTCTGCAGCAGGAACCCGGAAAGCGAAAGTGCCCCGCCGAGAAGCACGGCTGAAAGCACGCGCGGCAGGCGAATCTCCCAGATGACCTGGCTTTCCATGGAATTGGCCGCGCCGCCCGAAAGGATGCCGGGGATGTGGTCTGCGGGCACGAGCACGCTCCCGATGCACAGGTTGGCCCCGACGAGCACGATGAGGGCAACAGCGAGCAGCGCCGTCACGACGCGACACCGCGCGGCGCGCCCCGATTCGTCGTATGCCATGGAAAGCCGGCTTCTCATGGCGCTAACCGAGCTTCCTCAGATAATGGAAGTCGCTCGCGTCATCGCCGGTGAACGCCCCGTGCAGCTCGTCGATAATGTCGGCGGTAGAAGTCATCTGCTGGTACATGTCGGCGCTTGTGACCCAGACGTTGCCGTTCTTCACGGCTTTGAACTGCGACAATAGCGCGTTTTTGCCTACGAAGTCGTTCAAGGTGGCAACCGATTCGTCGATGGTGCCGTTGTAGACGATGATGTCGGCATCCTTCGCCGTCGCGTAGAAGCGCTCCATTTCGAGCGTTACTGACGAACCTGACGTCGACGCCGTCTGCGCGTCATCGAGCGCATAGCTGCCGCCTGCAAGCTCGATCATCTGCGCCACGTAGTCGCCCGCCCGCCGCGTGACGGCGGCCCCGTTCGAGTTAATGTAGAAATACGCCACGGTTTTACCTGACGACGCGAGCCCCGACGTTTGCTCGACGCGGGCCTTCTGCTCGTTGAACAGGTGCGCGGCCTCGTCTTCCTTGTCGAACAGGACGCCGAAAAGCTTAATCCACTCGACGCGCCCGAGTGCTTCGGGCTCGCTCGACGACTGTTCGGTGAGCACGACGAGCCCGAGCTTCTGCAGCTTTTCCTTCACATCGGGCGTGTGGTTGATCATGGTGTTCTCGATGGCGAGCGTGCAGCCCGAGGCCGATATTCTCTCGTAGTCGGGCGCGCTGTACTTGCCGCCGTAGGCGATCGCCCCACTTTCGAGCGCGCTTTTGAAGCCTGCGACCGAGCAATCGTCGGCCTTCGTGCCCGACATGATGATATTGTCGTTCGCATCGAGCGCGTCGACCAGGCACATCGTCGCCGACGACACGAGGTACACCTTGTCGGCGGGGCGCCTTATGACCGCGATGTCGGAGCTCAACGCATCAGGTACCTTCGCATCTTGCGGCACCACGAGGAAACGCTCCCCATTCGAAACGCAGATAAGCCGCAGACCGCCTTCGAACTCGTCGACAGTGAAGTGCTCGGCGTATTCAAGCTGAAGCGCCCCCGTCGGCTCCCAGCCGCAGCCCAAATCGGCGTTGTGGAAGTCGGCCGCGGCGCTTGAAGCCGTTCCTGCAGGGGAGCCGCCGCTTGCATCGTCGCCCGATTTCTCCTTCATGGTGGATGAGTCGAAGTGGATCGTGTAGTCTATGGTGTGCGGCGTCGACATGGCGACGGTCTCGGCCGACACGGCGATGTCCTCGTCGAGCGTGACGGGTATCTCGAACGTGGAGTTGCCGCCGTCGTTTACGGGCGCGTAGTCCACGCCGTCGACGGTCATCTTGTCGTAGTTCGAACTCGACCAGGTGACCGTCGCGGTGTAGGTGTCGCCATCCTTCACAATTGTGGTGGGTGAGGCGATGCTTGCGCGCCCTGACCCACCGGAAAGCGAGACACTCACAGTGTATTCCTGAGAGCGCGCCGTGCCACCGGTCGCGTTCGGGCTCGCACTGCACCCCGCGAAGGGAAGCGCGAGCAGGGCGACGAGAACGCAGGCGATCGCGCGCGCCGCGATGCTGCGGCGCTTCCTGTTTTCCCCCTTGGGAAGAATCGACCGCATGGCGTTACTTCAGTGCGTCGGCGCGCAGATCGACGCCGGCGGATTCGAACACGAGCGTGCGGTCGTACCACTGCTCTTTTCTAATACTCCACGCGGCACAGGCGGTGTCCTCGTCGAGCGCATCAACGGGCACGTCGTAGGTGTACTTGCCTTCCCCGTTTTCCACATAGGGGATGAAGTCTGCCTCGCTCGCGGCGGCAGCCTCGTCGCCCGTGCCCATGAAGAGCTTGCCGTAGCCCGTGCCGGAAAGCGTCATCACGCAGTGCATGGAGTCGTTTTCCACGATGAGCTGGGCGTCCACAATCCTGAACATGTTCGAGCTGGAATCTACGGTGATCGGATAGGTGCCGTCGGCTACCTTGTCGGCGGTGATGGGGGCAGCGCTTGCGCCCTCGGTTGCATCGGCCGCCTGCTCGGTCTTTTCCTGGGAATCGGTATTGCTTGCCTTTGCGCTGTCGCTTGAATTTCCGGCGCAGCCGGCGAGCGAGAACGCGAGAAGCGCCGCCGACAGGGCGAAGACGAGGGTTTTCTTCAACATGGAGGGGTTCCTTTCAATCGCTTCTACCGCCCGCGCCGTGCGGTGGGCGGGCGGGATGCGAATGCAACGGGCATGCGCCGTCGGTCGGGGAAGGCGCATGCCCGTTGCACGGGGACGCGACCGGCGCCCCCGTGCGCGGCGAGTTTACAGCTTGGCGATGGCGTCGTCCACGTGCGAGACGTAGATGTCGTCGACCGCGGCGTTCTGTCCCAGACCCTGGAGCAGGCACGTCACTTCGAAGCCGGCGGCCACGAACTTCGCAGCCCAGCTGTCGGGGTCGGTCTCGTCTGCCATGTCGTTGTTCGCGTGGTCGCCCGCGACCACCATGAACGGCGCGAGCACGGCCTTCTTGTACCCTGCGGCGCTCGCAGCGGCGATAACATCCTCGCAGGTCGGTTCAGCCTCGACGGTGCCGACGAAGAACTGCGTCAAGCCCTCGTTCTTGAACACTTCCTGCATCTTGGCATAGTCGGCGTTGGAATCGGCTTCGGTGCCGTGGCCCATGAGGCACAGCGCCGTCTTGCCGTCGTCGAAGGACGCCATGTTCTCCTTAATGGCTGCGGCCACCTTCTTGTAGTCGTCGTCGGAGGTGAGCAGCGGGTCGCCGAGCGAGATCTTGTCGAACTTGTCGGCGTACTTGTCGAGCTCGTCTTTCACGTCGGCGTATTCCAGGCCAGCCATGAGATGCGTCGGCTGCACGACGATTTCCTTCACGCCGTCTTCCACGCAGCGGTCGAGCGCCTCGGTCATGTTGTCGATCGTGATGCCGTCGCGCTTCTTCAGTTTGTCGATGATGATCTGCGCGGTGAAGGCGCGGCGGATGTCGTAGTCCTGCCAGTACTTCTCGCGGATAGCGTCTTCGATGGCGCCGATGGTGATGTGGCGCGAGTCGTTGTAGCTCGTGCCGAAGCTCGTGACGAGAATGACCGGCTTCACGGCCTTCTCCTTTTCGCTCGATTTCTCGGGACTCGCGGAGGTGCTGGAGCAGCCCGCGAGCGCGAATCCGGCGAGCGCGACGGCTCCGGTTGCTGCGGCGCCCATGAAGCCGCGGCGTGACATCTGGTCGGACATGGTTTTCCCTTTCCTCGGTTTGCCGGTCCCCCGGCGACAGTTGCTTATCGGCACAAGCGAAAGAAAAGCGCGCTCGTCCGCAAAGGGATAGCGCGCCTGTTTCTTGCATTCGAAAGGGAAGCGCACTCCTCGGGGTTCACAAGGAGCTAACGCCACGGCGATGCCGTGAGGAAAAGGCGAAGCAGTCTGGCTTGGGGCGCGTGGCGGTTCGCCCGCGCGTCCTACACAGTAATGTCCCTTGCCCAGGATTCCCACCTGGTTCCCTCCGCAAGCCAGCGCGGACTGTGTGGGCACCGCGCCGGTCGTTTCCTTTTATTCGATTGTCATATGCTCGTTGCCGAAACTACCACTATGATAGTGGGCGTTTGTGAGCGTGTCAAAGCCAGGGCGGGCGGCATTGCGTCTCCTGCCTACGTATTTGCGCCGATTGCCGCTGCGGGCGTCGTGTCTTGCCCGCTGTGCGAAGGGCGGCGTAAACGGTTGCGATGAGAAACGGGAAGGGAAGGCTCGGATGATTCATATCGTTGGCGCAGGTTCGGGCGCCGCCGACCTTATCACGCTGCGCGGGGCGCGTCTTCTGCGCGCGGCCGACGTGGTCGTTTGGGCGGGGAGCCTTGTGAACCCCGAGCTGCTCGCCGAGTGCAAGGAATCCTGCGTCGTCTACGACAGCGCGCACATGACCTTGGAGGAAGTGCTCGACGTGATGTGCGCGGCGGATGCGCAGGGCGAGGAAGTGGTGCGCCTGCACACGGGCGACCCGTGCCTGTACGGCGCCATCCAGGAGCAGATGGACGCGCTCGACGCGCGCGGCGTGGACTACGAGGTGGTGCCCGGCGTGTCGAGCTTTTGCGGTGCCGCGGCGGCGCTTCGCCAGGAATACACGCTGCCGGGAATCAGCCAGTCGGTCGTGATCACGCGGCTTTCCGGGCGCACCCCCATGCCCGCGGGCGAGGGCATGCGCACCATGGCGGAAAGCGGCTCGACTATGGTCATCTTCCTGAGCTCGGGTATGCTCGCCGAGCTTTCCGCCGAGCTTTTGGCCGCAGGCCGCAGCTCCGACGAGCCGGCGGCGCTCGTGTACAAGGCGACCTGGCCTGAGGAGCGCGTGGTGCGATGCACAGTGGGCACGCTCGCCGATGCGGGCGCGCGAGAGGGCATCGACCGCACGGCGCTCGTGGTGGTGGGCCGCGTGCTCGGAGCTCGCGGCGGGCTTGCGCACAACGGCGCGCAAGCGGAGTCGTACGAGCGCAGCAAGCTATACGACCCTTCGTTTGCCACGGGGTATCGGAAGGCGAGCAGCTAGCGTGGCCTTCGAGCACTACATATATACCGGGACGACCCGCCTGCGCTGCGGCTACACCACGGGGAGCTGCGCCGCGCTCGCGGCGAAGGCGGCCTGCGAGATGCTCTTGTCACGAAAGCCCGTCGGCCGCGTGTCGATCGTCACCCCCGGCGGGCTGCCCGTCGAGGCGAACGTGGTCGACGCATGCATCGGCGAGGGGTGTGCCCAGTGCGCCGTGCGAAAGGACGCAGGCGACGATGCCGATGTGACCGACGGCGTGCTCGTGTACGCGCGCGTGGAACATGCGGGGTCGGGCACGGGCGCTGCGGGCAGCAAGGGCGTGCCCGCGCGCGAATCGGAAGTTTCCGTCGATGGCGGCGTGGGCGTGGGGCGCGTGACGTTGCCCGGGCTCGAGCAGCCGGTGGGGGCGGCCGCCATCAACGCGACGCCGCGCGCGATGATCACTTCGGCGGTGCGCGAGGTGTGCGCCGCGCACGGCTTTTCTGGAAATATCGCTGTGACGATTTCGGTACCCGAGGGTGTTGCCCTTGCCGAAAAGACCTTCAACCCGCACCTGGGGATAGAGGACGGCATCTCCATCCTGGGCACGACGGGCATCGTCGAGCCGCGCAGCCTCGCTGCCTTGCGCGACAGCATCGAGCTCGAGATCCGGCAGCATGCGGCTATGGGGCGGCGCGGAGTCGTGCTCACGCCCGGCAACTACGGCGCGCAGTTCATCTCGGGGCATTTCCACCTAAACGGTGCGCCGGTGGTCTTCATCTCCAACTTCGTGGGCGATGCGATTGATTGCTGCGTTCGCGAGGGATTTACCAATGTCCTTCTTGTGGGACACATCGGCAAGCTGGTGAAGGTCGCGGGCGGCATCATGGACACCCATTCGCGTACCGCCGACTGCCGCGCGGAGATTCTGGCCGCCCACGCGGCCTTGGCCGGCGCGGGCACGAAGACTGTGCGCGAGATCATGTCGTCGGTCACGACCACGGCGGCGCTCGAGGTAATCGAGGCCGCCGGCGTGGGGGACGCTGCGCGCGCCTCGCTCGCTGTGGCAATCGAGGACAGGTTGCGCCGCCGCGCGGCGGGCGGATGCGACATCGCCGCGGTCGTGTTCGACGCCGAGCGCCGCGAGCTTTTCCGCACGTCGGGCGCCGATGCAGTTATCGGGGAATTGGGGGCGACGTATGAGTAAAGGCGTGCGGTACGGCGTGGGCACGGGGCCTGGCGACCCCGAGCTGCTCACGATCAAGGCCGTCCGCACAATCGAATCGTGTCCGGTCATCGCCGCACCGCAGACGGCGGACGGGGCCATGGTCGCGCTCGACATCGTGCGCGGCGCCGTCGACCTTACAGGCAAGACGGTGATCCCCGTGCGATTCTCGATGACGCGCGACGTCGAGCGCCGCGCGGCCGAGCATGCCTCGCTTGTTCGCGAGCTTGTCGCGCACCTGGATGCGGTCCGCGACGTCGCGCTGCTGAACCTGGGGGACCCGAGTATCTACGCCACCTTCCAGCGCATAGCGCCCGACGTGCGCGCCCGCGGGTTCGAGGCGCGCGCCATTCCCGGCGTGCCGAGCTTCTGCGCGGTCGCCGCGGCGCTCGAGCGCGACCTCACGCCCGAGATGTCGTCGCCTCTGCACATCGTGCCCGGCGGCTACGACGACGTGCGCCGCGCAATCAGCTGGCCGGGGACGAAGGTGGTCATGAAGGCGCGCCGCTCGCTTGCGGACACGAAGTGCATCCTTCGCGAGGAGGGCGCCTTCGACGGTGCCGAGCTCGTAGAGGACTGTGGGCTTCCGGGCGAGCGCGTGTACCGCTCGGTCGACGATGTGCCCGATCGGGGCAGCTACTTCTCGACGATGGTGGTGCGCTAGATGAGGGTTTCCTGCATAGCGTTCACTGAGAGGGGATATGCGTTGGCGGAGCGCACCGCACGCGCGCTTTCCGATTGCGCGCAGACAGGTGAAGATGACCCTGGCTGGGACGTTTCCGTTTCGCGCGGGTTCGGCGAGGGGAAGGCCGACCTGCGCGCATGGACGGCGCTCGCGTGGGAAGCGTCGGACGCGCTTCTGTTCGTGGGCGCGGCGGGCATCGCCGTGCGGGCGATCGCGCCGCATGTCGCCTCGAAGGCAAGCGATTCCGCGGTTGTGGTGATCGACGAGGCGGGGCGCTTTGCCGTCCCGCTTTTGTCGGGGCATTTGGGCGGTGCGAACGAGCTTGCGCAAACTGTGGCACGCGCGGCAGGGGCCATCCCCGTCATCACCACGGCGACCGACGTCCGCGGCGTGTGGGCGGTGGATACGTGGGCGCGCTGTGCGGGGCTCGCCGTTTCGAATCCCGAGGCTATCAAGCGAGTGTCGGCGCGGCTGCTTTCGGGCGGGCGCGTGGCACTCTATTCCGACATGCCGATTTCGGGACAGCCGCCTGAAGGGGTTGACATTGCGTCCGACCGCGCTCGGGCCGATATCGTCGTGTCGCCGTTCGCTGGCGCGAATGCGGGTGCGTCCGTTCGCGCGGCGGAGACAACGGGCGAGGTCGTACCCGCCGGTGTGACGGGGAAGCCGGCGGGCGTGCGGGCGCAGGCGCCTGCGCCCGAGTCGCTTCGCCTTGTCGTGCCCTGCATCGTTGCGGGCATAGGGTGCCGTCGCGGTGCGTGCGCCGAAGCGATCGGGGAGGCGTTTCTTCTCGCGTGCGGGCAGGCGGGCATCTCGCCTTCGGCCGTGCGCGAGGCGGCGACGATCGACGTGAAGGCGCACGAGGAGGGTCTGCTCGCCTTCTGCCGCGCGCGCAATATCCCGCTTGCGACGTATTCCGCAGAGGAGTTGTCGCAGGTCGAAGGCAGCGTTTCGCCATCTGATTTCGTGCGCGCGACGGTGGGGGTCGACAATGTGTGCGAGCGCGCGGCGCTCGCGGGCGGGGGCAAACTTATCTTCCCGAAGCTCGCTCACGGCGGCGTGACCGTCGCGTTTTCCAAGGTAACTATCGATCTTTCGTTTAAGGAGTGGTGATGGGAAAGCTCTTCGTGGTGGGGATCGGCCCGGGCGGCCCCGACGGCATGACGATTGCGGCTCGGCGCGCGCTCGAGGCGGCCGACATCGTTGTGGGGTACACGAAATACGTGGAGCTCGCGCTCGCCGCCGTGCCCGACGCGGCGCATCTCGCGACGCCGATGATGCACGAGGTCGAACGGTGCCGCCTGGTGCTTTCGCGCGCGCAGAGCGGAGAAGCCGTGGCGCTCGTGTGCAGCGGTGACGCGGGCGTGTACGGCATGGCGAGCCCCGTGCTGGAGCTTGCGGAGGACTACCCCGATGTAGACGTGGAAGTTATCGCCGGGGCCACCGCGGCTCAGAGCGGGTCGGCGGTGCTCGGCGCCCCGCTTGCCCACGACTTCGCGGTCGTGTCGCTCTCCGACCTGCTCACGTCGTGGGAGGTCATCGAGCGCAGGCTCGCTGCCGTGGCGAGCGCCGACTTCTGCATCTGTTTGTACAACCCGCGCAGCAGAAAGCGCGCCGACAGGCTCTCGCGCGCGGCGAAGATTATGCTCGAATGGAAGGCCCCCGACACGCTCTGCGGCTGGGTACGCAACATCGGGCGCGAGGGGCAGCAGTCGGGCATGTGCAGGCTCTCCGAGCTGGGGGAGTTCGACGCCGACATGTTCACCACCGTGTTCGTCGGCAACGCGGACACGAAGCGCGTAGGCGGCCGTATGGTCACGCCGCGCGGGTATCGGGAGATTCCATGCGAAAGGTAACGATCATCGGGGCGGGGCCCGGAAACCCCGACTTGCTCTCGCGTGCGGCGCTCGACGCGATCGACATCGCCGACGTGGTCATCGGCGCTCATCGCGCGCTTGTCGGCATCGACGTGCCGCCCGACGTGGTGAGATGCGAGCTCGTGAAGACGGCGGACATCGTCGCCGCGCTCACTGATGCGGCGTCGTGGCAGCGCGCCGTGGTCGTGATGACGGGCGATGTGGGGCTGTTCAGCGGCGCGCGCCGCCTGGTGGAGGCGCTCTCCGGCGACGCGCGGGTGGACGTGCGCGTCATTCCCGGCATAAGCTCAGCGTCGTATCTCGCCGCGCGCCTCGCGCGTCCATGGCAGGATTGGCGCTTCGCGAGCGCTCACGGCGTGGCGTGCGACATCGTGGCCGAGGCCGAGCGCGCAGGTGAGCTCTTCCTCGCCACGTCGGGCGGGGAAGACCCCTCGCGTCTTTCGGGCGAGCTTGTGCAGGCGGGCTTCGGGGACGCGCGCGTGACGGTGGCCGAGCGCCTGTCGTACCCCGACGAGCGCATCACCTGCGCGACCGCAAGTGAAATCGCAGGTCAGACGTTCGACGACTTGAACGTGATGCTTATCGAGTTCGCAGGCTGCGCCGGTTCGCCTGCGGGCTCTAGCGCAGCCTCCGAGGCGCCGGCCGGCGCGTCTGCGCCCGCGGCGGCTTCTTTCGCGGCGGACTCTGCGGGCGCATCCCGCGCCGCGAGCTCCCGCTGGCCGTACGCTTCCTCGGGCATTCCCGACGAGCTCTTCATCCGCGGCGACGTTCCCATGACCAAGCAGGAGGTGCGCGCCGTCGCGCTCGCGAAGCTGCGCCTTACCGCGACCGACACCGTGTGGGATGTCGGTGCCGGCACGGGGAGCGTTTCGATCGAGGCGGCGCTCGTCGCGCGAGCGGGGTCGGTATGGGCGGTCGAGCGCAACGCGGCCGGCGTGCGGCTCATCCGAGAGAACGCGGATGCATTCGGGTGCGGCAACGTGCATTCGGTCCCCGGTGTCGCCCCCGAAGCGCTCGCGAAACTGCCCGTCCCCGACGCCGTGTTCGTCGGCGGGAGCGCGGGCGAGCTTCCCTCCATCGTGGAGGCGGCGCTCGAGAAGAACTCGCAGGTTCGCCTGTGCGTGCCATGCGTCACCGTTGAGACGCTCACCGAGGCGTGCGCGCTCCTCTCGGGTTCGCGCTTTAAGGGGTTCGAGGCGTGCCAGGTGTCGGCCGCCCGTGCCGAGGCTGTAGGCTCGCACCATCTTATGAAGGCGCAAAACCCCGTGTTCCTCGTCAGCGCGCGTGGTGCGGGCGCGGATGCCGACGAGCTTGCCGAAGTCGGCGCGCTTGCTGAGTCGCCTGTCGGGGAGGACCCCTCTACCGAGGGGAAACCATCCGTTGAGGTGGTCTCGCTTGCTAACTGCAACGACGCAGGTGGGGAAGGCGGTGCCAGATGAGCACGTCCATCCCGCGCTTCATGGTCGCTGCGCCCTCGAGCGGGAGCGGCAAGACGGTCGTCACGTGCGCGCTTCTGCGCGCGCTCGCGCGTCGCGGCCTTGCATGCGCGGCCTTCAAATGCGGCCCCGACTACATTGACCCGCTCTTTCACCGCCGCGTCGTGGGTGCGCGCTCGGGCAACTTAGACGGCTTCTTCACTGACGCCCCGACGCTGCGCGCCCTGCTCGCACGCGGCGCCGCGGGCGCGGATGTCGCGGTGCTCGAGGGGGTCATGGGCTTCTACGACGGCATGGCGCCCGGCGTGGCCGACGCGAGCAGCTACCAGGTTGCGCGCGACACGGAAACGCCGGTCGTTTTAGTGGTGAACGGGCGCGGGGCGTCTTTATCGCTCGCCGCCGTAATCCGCGGCATCGCCGAGTTCCTGCCTTGTGCGAACGTGCGCGGCGTCGTGCTGAACAAGACGAGCGCCGCTGCCTGCGCCTACGCGGCGCCTGCGATCGAGAAGCACACGGGCGTCGCGGTTTTGGGGACTATCCCCGCCGACGAGGCGTTCTCACTCGAAAGCCGGCATCTGGGGCTTGTGACCGCCGACGAGGTCGAGCAGCTCTCCGCGCGCATCGACAAGATGGCCGAGCTGGTGGAAAAGAGCATCGACGTCGACCGCTTGCTCGAAATAGCGGCGACGGCACCCGATATCCGCGAGGAACCTTACCGGTTGGAGCCGATCGCGGGAGCGCGGCCCATCGTCGCCGTCGCGCGTGACGAGGCGTTCTCGTTCTATTACGAGGAGAATCTGCGCGCGCTCGAGGACCTGGGTTGCGAGCTGGCCTTTTTCAGCCCCCTGTGTGATAGCGAGTTGCCCCGGGGGACAAGCGCCCTCTATCTGGGGGGCGGCTACCCGGAGCTCCATGCGCGGCAGCTCTCCGAGAACGTGTCGATGCGCGAGGCGGTGCGGCGCGCGGTGGAATCCGGCATGCCGACGGTCGCCGAATGCGGTGGGTTTCTGTACCTGCAGCGCGAAATCGCCGATAGCGAGGGGTGGCGCTGGCCTGTTGCGGGCGCCCTTGAGGGCGCAAGCGAGAACGGGGGAAGGCTGTCCCATTTCGGGTACGTGGAGCTTACTTCCCAACGCGACGGGCTCTACGGGCCGCGCGGCACACGCATCCGCGCGCACGAGTTCCACTACTGGCAGTCCACCTGCCCGGGCGGCGACTTTTGGGCGCAGAAGCCCCGGCGCGACAAGGGCTGGCCGTGCATGACGACCACCCCGTCCCTGGTGGCGGGCTTCCCGCATGTGTACTATCCTGCGAACCCCGACGTTGCGCGCGCGTTCGCGTCTGCCGCAGCGTCGTTCGCAGAGAGGAGGCGGCATGGCTGAAGCAACCGAAACCGCGCTTGCCTGCATCCGCGAGGAAGTCGAGCGCGCGTTCTCGTCGGCGCCGGGCGCCGTGCTCGAAGCCGCGCTTTCCCGGATCGCGCCCGCAGACGAGTGCGCCCGTGCCGCCGCGTACGCCGCGTGGGACTCCATCGCGCACCCCTTGGGGGGATTGGGCGACTTTGAAGACGCCGTCGCGTGTATCGCCGCAGCTCAGGGGAGCGCCGAGGTGGCCGAGTTTCCCCGTGCGCTCGCGGTATTCTTCTCCGACAACGGGGTCGTTGCCGAAGGCGTGTCGCAAAGCGGGCAAGATGTGACGCGAGCCGTCGCGCGCAACATGTGCGAGGGGGCCGCGAGCGCCTGCCGCATGGCGGCGTTCGCGGGTGCCGAGGTCGTGCCCGTCGACGTGGGTATGGCCCGGGGCATAGAAGACGCGCGCATGGTGCGCGCGAACGTGCGGCGGGGGAGCGGCAACATCGCTCACGGCTCCGCTATGTCTCGCGATGGGGCCGTGCGCGCGATCGAGGTCGGAATCGCCGTCGCGTGCGGGCTTGCCCGCGCCGGCGTGCGCCTTCTCGCCGCGGGCGAGATGGGCATCGGCAACACGACCACCTCGGCGGCGGTGGCCGCAGTGCTCATCCGGGCGGACGCGCGGAGCCTTGTCGGGCGCGGCGCGGGGCTCTCGGACGCCTCGCTCGCGCGCAAGCGCGACGTGGTCGAGCGCGCTATCGACGCGAACTCGCCCGATCCCGCCGACCCGATCGACGTGCTCTCGAAGGTGGGCGGCTTCGACATCGCTGCGATGTGCGGCTTCTACCTGGGGGCCGCGGTCTCGAAGGCGCCGGCGCTCCTCGACGGGGTCATATCCTGCACGGCGGCCCTGTGCGCGGCGCGCCTGTGCCCCAACGCCTTGGGCTACCTCGTGGGCACCCACGCATCAAGCGAACCCGCAAGCCGGGAGCTCCTTCGCGAGCTCGGCATAAAGGCGCCCCTCGACGCAGGCATGCACTTGGGCGAGGGCGCGGGCGCCATGGCGTATCTGCCCCTTCTGGATTCGGCGCTGCGCGTGTACCGGGATGGGAAGACGTTCACGGCGACTGGCATGGCTGCTTACGAGCATTTCGAGGCCGGGAAATGACGGTGACGCTCGTCATCGGCGCCGCCGCGAGCGGCAAGAGCGCCTACGCCGAGTCCCTGTGCCTCGGGCACGACGGCCCTCGCGTGTACCTGGCAACGATGGAGCCCTTCGGGGAAGATGGCGCCCGCCGCATCGCGCGCCATCGGGCGCTGCGCGAGGGCAAGGGGTTTTCCACCCTCGAGCGCACGCGTGACGTGGGCGCCGCAGTGCCCGGGCTTCCGCGCGGCTGCACGCTTCTTTTGGAGGACGTGGGCAACCTGGTTGCGAACGAGCTTTTCGCGGAAGGCGGCTTGTCCCCACGTGACCCCGACGCTGCGGCGCGCGAGGTGCTCGGAGGCATCGAACGGCTCGCTCAGGCCGCTGCGTATACGGTGGTGGTCACCGTCGACGTGTTCGCCGATGGGATGCGCTACGATGAGGGGACCGAGGCATGGAGGCGCGCGCTCGCGCGCGTGAACGCGGGCGTGGCGGCGCTGGCCGACCGCGCAGTCGAAGTGGTATGCGGGATTCCCGTGTGGATGAAAGGTGAAGGACCTACAAGGTGAAGATAGCAGAGGCAATCGGCGCGGCGTTCGGAACGTTCTCGCGCATCCCCGTCCCGAAATCGGCCTGGACCGATTTCGGGTCAACCCATGCGCTTGCCGCGTTTCCCCTGGTGGGCCTTGCGGAAGGGTTCCTCATGACGGCGTGGGGACACGTTGCGAACCTGCTCGGCGTGCCCGCGACCATCGTCGCGGCCGTGCTCGTGGCGCTGCCTGTGGCGGTGACGGGAGGCATCCACCTAGACGGGCTCTGCGACACCTCCGATGCGCTTGCAAGTTGGGCCCCGCGCGAGCGAAAGCTCGAGATCATGCACGATCCGCGGGCGGGCGCCTTCGGGGTTATCGGTGTTGTTGTGTACCTTATTCTGCAGTTTTCCCTGTTCACCGCGCTGCCGCTTACGGCGGGGGCGTTCCTCGCGCTTCTGTGCTCGCTCGTGTTCTCCCGCGCGCTTTCGGGACTCGCCGTTGAATGCTGGCCTGCCGCGCGGGCGGACGGCATGGCCGCGGGGCTCTCGCCTGCGAAGAAGCGCGCGGCGATCGTCGTGCCGCTTTGCGCTTTCGCTGCGGCTTCGGCTGCAGGGATGGTCGCGTGCGCTCAGGCCGTCGGCGCCCTTATGGCGGTGGCGGGGCTTTTGGCGCTCGCGTGGTACCGCCATGTTGCCCTGTCCCGCTTCGGCGGGGTGACGGGGGATTTGGCCGGATGGTTTCTGCAATGGGCCGAGCTCGCGATGCTTGCCATGCTGGTGGCGGGGGGCATGCTCCTATGATGCTCGTGGTAGGTGGCGCGCATTCGGGGAAGAGGACCTTCGTGCGTGAAAAGCTCGGGTTCGCGGCGGACGATTTCGTCGACGCGGCGCAGCTTGCGGAGGGCGGCGTGCCCGCGGCTTTTGCCGGCCGCGTCGCATACCGTGCTGAGGAACTCGTACGCGCGCTCGACGCTGATCGGGCGCTCGAGCGGCTGATCGGCTTCGACGCAGTGATTCTGCCCTTGGTCGGCTCGGGGGTCGTCCCCATGCGTGCGGAAGACGCCCAATGGCGCGAGCGCGCGGGGCGCCTGGGATGCGCGCTCGCTGCGCGCGCCGACGTCGTCGTGCGCATGACGTGCGGGATTCCCCAGGTCATCAAAGGAAACCTTGCCGATGCGCCTCGAGGGACGCAGGGCGCGGGCGCGCCTTTGGAAGTCGTCTTCGTGCGCCATGGTGCCACGGCGGGCACGGAAGACCATCGCTACAGCGGGGCGGGCACCGACGAGCCCCTGTCGAGCGCGGGCGAGCGCGCTTTGCGCGACCTCGCGTGCGATCGTGACGTGTTCCGTGTTATCACGAGCGGCATGGCCCGCACCGACCAGACGGCGCGCATCCTCTTCCCGAACGCGGAGCTTATGGCGTGCCCCGGTCTGCGCGAGATGGATTTCGGCGACTTCGAGGGGCGAAGCGCCGCCGAGCTTAAAGAGGATGCGCGCTACCGCGCCTGGGTGGACTCCTGGTGCGAGACGCGCTGCCCGCATGGCGAGGGCAAGAGCGATTTCACCCGCCGCGTCGTCGCGGCGTTTCGGGAGGCATGCAAATCGGAGCGCGCCCAGGGGAGTGGGCGCGCCGTCTTCGTCGTTCACGCGGGTACCGTGAAAGCGCTGCTCTCCGAGCTAGCTGTCCCGAAAATGGGATACTTCGACGTGCATACCGAGCCGGGCGGCGCATGGGCCGCCACCTGGGATGGGCGTTGCCTTCGCGACGTTCGCTCCGCTTCGGGGGGCGATGCCCGGTGATGACGATTCTTGCCGTCGCCGCCGGGTTCGCGGCCGACCTTGCCTTCGGCGACCCGCGCTGGCTTCCCCATCCCGTCGTCGCCATGGGGCGCGCGATCACGTGGGCCGAAGGCCGCCTGCGGGGCGCATTCCCGCAAACGTCCGCGGGCACGCGCGCCGCAGGGCTTCTGCTCGCCGTGGCGCTTCCGCTTACGTGTGGGCTTTTGACCTGGGGAATCCTGCATGTTTGCGGCATGGTTCACTCCGGCTTGCGCTTCGTGGCCGAGGCATGGGCGAGCTATCAGATTCTCGCGGCATGCGAGCTGCGCCGCCAGAGCCTGGCCGTTGCCCGCGCGTTCTCGAAGGGCGGCCTTGTCGCGGCGCGCGAAGCCGTCGGGCTCATCGTGGGACGTGACACGTCTGTTCTCGACGAGCAGGGCGTCGCGCGCGCCGCCGTGGAAACGGTGGCGGAGAACGCGAGCGACGGTGTCATCGCGCCGCTTTTCTACCTTATGATCGGGGGTGCGCCCTTGGGCATGGCGTACAAGGCGGTGAACACGCTCGACAGCATGGTGGGCTACAAAAACGAGCGCTACATCGACTTCGGCTGCGCCTCGGCGCGCCTCGACGATGCGGTGAACTGGATTCCCTCGCGCTTATCGGCCCTGCTCATGATCGCCGTGTGCCCGATCGTCGGGCTCGACGCGCGCGGGGCGGCGCGCATCTGGCGCCGCGACAGGCGTCGCCATGCGAGCCCGAACGCGGCGCAGACCGAGTCGGCGTGCGCGGGTGCGCTCGGACTGCGCCTGGCAGGACCCGCGGTGTATTTCGGCAAGCTCGTTGAGAAACCGACGATAGGCGACGCGTCCCGCGAAATCGAGTGGGGCGACATCGCCCGGGCGACAAGGCTCATGCTCGCCGCGTCCGTATGCGCGCTCGTCCTCTTCGGCGCCGCGCGCGCGGCGGTCGTGCTCGCCGTGGGGGCGATGGCATGAGGAAAGACCACGCCGCGCCCCGGGCTGCCGGGGGAATCCTGCGCGCCCGCACGCATGGGGGCAGCGCGCAATCGCTCGGCATCGCTTGCGAAGGGGGTGCCTCCGACCTCATTGACTTCTCGGTGAACGTGAATCCGGCAGGCCCCTCGCCGCGCGCCGTCGCCGCAGCTTGCAAGGCGCTTTCTCGAATCGACGCCTACCCCGATAGGGAAAGCCTCGCCCTCGTTCGCGCCCTAGCGCGCGACCAGGGCATTCCCGAAGATACTATCGTCTGCGGCGCGGGCGCGTCCGACATCATCTGGCGGCTCGCCGCGGCGGTGCGCCCGAAACGCATCGTCGTGTGCGCGCCGACGTTCTCTGAATATGCGGAGGCGGCATCGTACTACGGCGCATGCGTGCAGGAGTTCCCGCTCTCTGAAGCGGACGACTTCGACGTGCCCGCCTCCTTCGCCCACGCGATTGAGGGGCCGGGAGACGTGGCGTACCTCTGCAATCCGAACAACCCTACGGGGCGCCTCGTCGACCCCAGCGTGATCGATGCCGCGGCTTGCCGCTGCGAGCAGGTGGGCGCGCTGCTCGTCGTGGACGAGTGCTTCCTCGGATTTGCGCCTGACGCCTGCGAAAGGAGCGTGGCCGCACGCGCCGCGTGTTCGCGCCATGTGGCCGTGCTCTCCGCGTTCACCAAGCTCTACGGAATGGCGGGGTTGCGGTTGGGATATCTGATCAGCGGAAACGCCCAACTCATCGAGGGGATTCGCCGGGCGGGGCAGGCGTGGCCCGTCTCCTCGGTCGCCGAGGCCGCGGGCATCGCCGCCCTGGAAGACATTGAATACGTCTCGCGCACGCGCGATGTATTGGCGGGCGAGCGAGCGTGGCTTTCCCACGAGCTCTCCTCGCTCGGGCTTTCCGTCGTGCCGTCGGATGCGAACTTCCTTTTAGTCCGCACGCCGGCGAAAGACATCCCTGAGCGCCTGTATAAACATGGGGTTTTGGTCCGCACGTGCGACTCGTTTTCGGTACTGTCCCGTTTCTGGTGCCGCGTCGCGGTGCGCACGCGCAAGGAGAATGCCCGGCTTGCGATGGCGTTCAGCCGCGTGCTTCGGGTGGAAGGTGCATCGGGCGAAGGCGAACCCGACGAACGGGGCGGCGCTTCTTTCAGCGGCGCTATGGCGGGCGCGGATGGCCGAGGCTCGGCGAAGGAGGTCGATACCCGTGGGTAGGGCGAAGCCCATCATGATCCAGGGCACCATGTCGAACGCGGGGAAGAGCCTGCTTGCGGCGGGGCTGTGCCGCGTACTTTCGCAGGACGGCCTGCGCGTGACTCCCTTCAAGAGCCAGAACATGGCACTCAACAGCGGTGTCACGGCCGACGGGCTCGAGATGGGGCGCGCCCAGATCATGCAGGCCGAGGCGTGCGGCATCGCGCCCGACGTGCGCATGAACCCCATCCTGCTCAAGCCCGAAAGCGGCCACCGAAGCCAGCTCATCGTGGCCGGCAAGGCGCAGGGAGCCTTCGCTGCGAGGGACTACTTCGCGCGAAAGAAGGCGCTCATGCCGCAGATTTTGGAGGCGTTCGATTCGCTCGCGGAGGATAACGACGTCATCGTCATCGAGGGCGCCGGCAGCCCCGCCGAAATCAACCTTGCCGAAAACGACATCGTCAACATGGGGCTCGCGCGCGCCGTGTCCTCCCCCGTGCTGCTCGTGGGCGACATCGACCCAGGCGGGGTGTTTGCCCAGCTCTACGGCACGGTCGCTCTCCTTGCGCCCGAGGACCGCGCGCTTTTGCGGGGGCTTGTGGTGAACAAGTTCCGCGGCGATGTGGAAATCCTGCGCCCGGGTTTGGCCCCGCTCGAGAAAATGTGCGGGGTTCCCGTCGTGGGGGTCGTGCCGTATCTTACGCTCGACCTGGACGACGAGGACTCGCTCGCGCCGCGCCTATCTGCCCGCGAGGCGCGCGGCGTCATCGACGTCGCCGTCGTGCGTCTTCCGCATCTGTCGAACTTCACCGACTTCGACCCGCTTTCGCGCGTGCCCGGCGTGGGCGTGCGCTACGTTTCCTCGACGACCGATCTGGGCCGACCCGACCTGGTGGTGCTTCCCGGCTCGAAGACTACGCTCGACGACGCGCGCTGGCTTGCGGCTAGCGGCATCGGGGCCTGTGTACGCGCGCTTTCGGGCACGGGCACGCCGGTGCTCGGCATATGCGGAGGCTACCAGCTTTTGGGAGACGAGCTTTCCGACCCGCACGGCAGGGAAGGCGCTGGCACCGCGCGCGGGCTCGGGCTCATCCCTGCAAGTACGGTGTTCAAGGAGGAAAAGCGCCTCGCCCAGTCGGAGCTGCGCATCACGGGCGCCCAAGGCGCGTTCTCGGCGTGGAACGGCATGATGGCGCGCGGGTACGAGATTCACGACGGCGAAACGACCGTCTCCTGCGCTCCTGCGGGCACGATTGGCGGCAAACCAGAAGGCGCGGCCTGCGGAAACGTGTTCGGAACCTATCTCCACGGCCTGTTCGACGAACCGGGGGTGGCGCTCGCCCTCGCGCGCTCGCTCGCGCGCATGCGCGGCCTGCCCGAGAACGTCGTGGGTGCTGCGGGCGCGGCGTCCGCGGCCGATCACCGTGCGCGCGAGTTCGACCGCCTGGCCGACGTCGTGCGCGGGGCGCTCGACATGGAGTATGTCTACCGCATTATCGAGGAGGGCGTATGATCCACGTGTATCATGGCGACGGCAAAGGCAAGACCACGGCGGCGATGGGCCTCGCCCTTCGCATGCTCGCTGCAGGCCGCCGCGTCGTCGTCGTGCAGTTCCTGAAAGACGGCGAAAGCGGGGAGGTGCGCCTGCTCGCCGAGCATTTCGGCGTGCCCGTGTTCGCGGGGAAGGTGTCGGACAAGTTTACCTGGTCGATGACGTCGGAAGAACTTGCCGCGACGTGCGAGCTGCACGATGGGAACCTCGCTTCCGCGCTTGCCGAGCTCGAGGGCGCGCAAGAGGGACTGCTCGTGCTCGACGAGGCGCTCGACGCGCTTTCGAAGGGGCTTGTCGACGAGGCGCTCGTGGACCGCGCGCTCGATATGTCCGCGCGCGGCGTCGAAGTAGCGCTCACCGGGCGCGCGCCTTCCCGCAAGATCGTGGAGAAGGCCGACTACATAACCGAGATGCGGTGCAAGAAACATCCCTACGAGCAGGGGATATGTGCAAGGGAAGGAGTGGAGTACTAGATGGATTCCAAGGAGATGGCGCCCGGCGACATCGAGCGGCGCAGCTTCGAGATCATCACCGAAGAGCTCGGCGGCCGCACGTTCCCGCCGCTCGAAGAGCTCGTCGTGAAGCGCGTCATCCACACCACTGCCGACTTCTCGTACGCCGATTCCCTCGTGTTTACCCATGACGCCGCGCACTGTGCGCTCGACGCACTGCGCGCAGGGGCCACGGTGCTCACCGACACGAACATGGCGCTCGCAGGCATAAGCAAGCCCGCGCTCGCGAAGCTCAGCTGCAAGGCCGTGTGCTTCATGGCCGACCCTGATGTCGCCGCGGCTGCGCGCGCCGCGGGCACGACTCGCGCCGTTGCGAGCATGGACAAAGCTTGCGGCATCGAGGGTCCGCTCATCGTGGCCGTCGGCAACGCTCCCACAGCACTTCTGCGCCTCGCCGAGCTCATGGACGCGGGGAAGATCGCGCCCGTGCTCGTCGTTGGGGTGCCGGTCGGGTTTGTGAACGTGGTCGAGGCGAAAGAGGAGCTACTCGCACGACGCGTGCCAGCCATCGTCGCGAGGGGTCGCAAGGGCGGCTCGACCGTGGCGGCTGCCATTATGAACGCGCTGCTCTACCAGATCACGCGCCCAGGCGGCCCGAAGTGACGGCGCCCGCATCCGCGCCGGCGCTGCGCATCTTCGCCGGCACCACCGAGGGCCGCCTTCTGTGCGAATGGGCGAGCAGGGCGGGCATCCCCGCCCGTGCCTACGCGGCAACCGAGTACGGAGGCGAGCTTTTGGGCGAGCTTCCGGGCATCGAGGTGCATGCGGGCAGGCTCGACGATGCCGACATGGAGCGCGAGCTTTCCGGCGCGTGCATCGTTGTCGACGCCACGCACCCCTTCGCTACGCTCGCAAGCGGCAACATCCGGGCCGCTTCGCTCGCCGTGGGTGCACGATGCCTGCGCCTTGCGCGCCCGGTCGAGGCGCTGCCCAAAGGCGTCGTGCCGGTCGCGTCGATCGCCTGCGCGGCGCGCTTTCTCTCCGAGAACCCGGGTCGCGCGCTTCTCACGACGGGGAGCAAGGAGCTTGCTCCCTACACGAGCGTCGCCGATTTCGCGGAGCGCTTCTTCGTGCGTGTGCTCCCGCTGCCCGGTGCTATAACGAAGTGCATCGACGCGGGGTTTTCGCCGTCGCACGTCATCGGCATGCAGGGGCCCTTCACCCGCGAGCTCAACGAGGCGATGCTTCGGCAGGTGGGCGCCCAGTGGCTTGTGACTAAGGACTCGGGAACCGTAGGCGGCACGGCCGAGAAGCTCGCCGCCGCGCGCGACGTGGGAGCGCGCTGCATCGTGGTCACCCGTCCCGCCGAGGGAAGCGGGGCCCTTTCGCTTCGGGAAGTGGAAGACGTGCTCTTACGGGAGTTCGCGCGCTAGGCGCTTGCCGCGCCTGCGCGCCCTCCCGCCCGCGAGGAGGAGCGTCCCGAGCAAGCTCGACCCGTACAAGCCCGTTATCCATCAATAGCTCGAGGACGACGCCCAGAACTGGCGCAAACAGCCCTTCAATAAGTTGCGGTGAAATAGTGTCTGTTTTTGCTGCTAGATAGCATATTCAGTCCCTAATTCACCGCAACTTGTTGGTGGTGGCTTACTGGTAGCTGGTGGTGGCTTACTGGTAGCGTAGGCACTCCACCGGGTTGAGCTTTGCCGCGCGGCGAGCGGGGTAGAAGCCAAAGATTACGCCGATGCCGACGGAGACGCCGAAGGCCAGCAGCACCGTGGCGATTGAAAAGCTCGGTGTGATCTCCCCACTGGCACCGAGCTCGTTGAGAACCCCTGATCCTGCGGCAAACATCGCGAGGCCCCAGGCCAGCAGATAGCCAATCAGGACACCCAGCAGGCCACCGGTGACGCACAGCGCCGAGGACTCGGCCAAAAACTGCGCGGTGATATCGCGGCGACTGGCGCCCAAGGCACGGCGAATACCGATCTCGCGGATGCGCTCAGTCACGTTGGTAAGCATCATATTCATAATGCCGATTCCGCCGACAAGCAGTGAGATACTGGCGACAGCGCCCATGATGAGCGAGAAGGCGCCCATAAACGAGTTGAGTGCATCGATGGCGCTTTTCATGGAGGTCGTCGATACGCTGTCGTACTCATCATCCTCCGAGATGCCCTTCATCGCGCGCACCTTAGACTCGATGGTCTTGCAGAGCTCGTCCATGTCTGTGCCCTCGGCGGCAAGTGCCGTCACGCTGGGAAATGAAGGATTCTCGTCGCCAAACAGGCCGGAGATGGTTTCGCGTGGCATATACAGCGTGAGCGAGCCCATGGAGTCGCTGCCGCCATCAATCACGCCTACAATCTGCACCTCGCCGTTGGACACCTTGATGGTTTTCCCCAGTGCGTCCTGTTCGTTGCCGTAAAGCTGATCGGCGCCGCCGCGGCTGATGAGCGCCACGCGCGAGCCTGATTGAGACTCTGCCTGTGAATAGACACGTCCCGCAACGAGCTTGCTGGCGCCCACGGCATCGAGCATGTCGCTATCGACGCCGTGTGCCATGACGGTATAGCTTTTATCCCCGACCTTGTACTCGGAATAGGCGCTATCGACGATGCCGATCTGCTCAATCTGCGGCACCAGTTTGCGAAGCTTTTCCACATCCGAATCGGTGAGTTCTTGGGACGAATAGATCTCTACCATGCGGGCTGCATTGAGGCCCAGGCTGTTGACCAGGCTGTTTTGGATACCGCCGATGAGCGAAGTCATGGCGATGACCGAGGCGATGCCAATGACGATGCCAAGGATGGTGAGCAGGCTGCGTCCCTTGTTGGCCTCGAGCGAGTGAAGGGCTTCTTGGACAAGATCGCGGGTGCTCATGCCTTCGCTCCTTTCGGCTGATTGGTGGTTGCAGAAATCTCGGGCAGGTTTTTGACGGCCCCGCGTAACGTATTCGGTGTATGCGCGACATATGCGCCGTCATGGATTCGCCCGTCACGGATGGTTACGGCTCGATCGGCCTCGGCGGCGATGCCGGGGTCATGCGTAATGAGTACGATGGTCTTGCCGCGTTTCTGGAGCTTGTGGAAGGTTTCCATGACGAGCGCCCCGGTTGTCGAGTCTAGATTTCCCGTTGGCTCGTCGGCCAAAATGATGGGCGGGTCGTTGACGAGGGCGCGCGCGATGGCGACGCGCTGCATCTGTCCGCCCGAGAGTTCCGATATGCGGTGGTCCCAATGGTCGACCGGCAGTGTGACGGCTTGCAGCGCGTGCACGGCGCGCATCTCGCGCTGGCTACGCGGCACATTGGTGTAGGACAGCGGCAGCATGACGTTTTCGATCACCGTCAGACGCGGCAGCAAGTTAAAACTCTGAAAGACAAAGCCGATGCTCAGCGCGCGCACCTCGGTGAGCTCATCATCGTCGAGCTCGGCGACGTTGAGCCCTTGCAGGAAATAATCACCCGCCGTCGGCTTGTCCAGGCAGCCCAGGATGTTCATGAGCGTCGACTTGCCCGAGCCCGAGGGGCCGGTGATGGCGACGAACTCACCGGGGTTCACCGCCAGGCTCACGTTGTGCAGGATGTGGGCGCAACCGGCCTCGCTCTCAAAGATGCGGTGCACGTTGCGGATGTCGATGACGGGACGCATTACTTGCCCTCGTCGGCAGACATATTGTCGCCGCCGTCTGCCGTCATGCCTGCGCCGGTATCCGTCACGATGGTGTCGCCGTCGCGTAACTTGGTAACCGGGACGTCTGGGTTGATCTCGTTGCCCTGGTCGTCGCGCTTGACCTGCGTCTTACCGACTACAGCCTCGTTGTCGTTTTGCGTCACGACGGTCACCTTCACGCGGCGCGTCTTCTTGCCTTCCGAATCGGTGGCCAGATTGACGTAATAGTGCTCGCCATCTTCGGTCATCAGCGCCATGGTCGGCACCATAACCACGTCGTCGAGCTTCTCGGTCACTACCGAGACCTCGGCAGTCATACCCGGCTTAAGGCGACTGTCGGGTGCTTCGATGAGGATGTCGACGTTAAAGGTCACGCTGCCGCCGCTACCGGAGCCGGAGTCAGAGTTTGCCACCGAGGCGATAGCCGTGACGGTGCCCTGGCTCACGATATCGGGAAACGCGGGATAGGTCACGTTGGCGCTTTGGCCCACGGCAATTTTGGCGATATCCTTTTCGCCCACCTGAACCGTCACCTTCATCTTGGACAGGTCGGCGATTTGCATGCACTGCTTGCCGCCGCTCGTGTCGCCTTCGCCCATGATCGTGCCTCCGGTCACCGTGGCACCGACTTTGGCGTTGAGCTCGACGATGTTGCCCGAACTGGGGGCCTTTACGGTGCGCTCGGCCGCTTTTGCAGTTGCCTGCTCCAGCGTTGCCTGGGCCGAGGCGAGGTTGCGCTGGGCGGTCGAGACGGCATTTGCGTTGGCGTTTGCGTCCGATGGGCCGGTCGATCCGTCACTGTCCGTTGTCGGTGCGGCCTGTGCGGCCGCGAGTGCCACCTTTGCATTGTTCAGGTCTTCCTGGGCGGCCGCGACCGCGCGCTGCGCCTCGGAAACAGCGCTATCGAGCGCGTCGTTCTTAATGGTCATGAGTACGTCGCCCTCGTTGACGCTCTGTCCGGCCTGCACGTTGATCTTTTCAACCGTACCGTCGACAGAAGGGGAGACGACCGATGCCGAGATGGGCTTAAGCTGCCCCTTGGCTTCGACTGTGGTGGTAAACGTGCCTTCGGTGACCATGTCGGTCACCGGTCCGTTGGTGCCTGCGGGTTGCGCGTTGATGACCAGCGTTGCGATGATGGCAATGAGCGCGATGGCAACAACGACACCGACGGCGATACCGCATCGGATGAGCTTTTTGCGCCGACGCTCGGCACGCTTTGCCTTGAGCTTTGCATAGGCTTCTTCATCGGAGATATCGGCGGTATCGTTCGTGCGTCCGCTCTGCTTTTCGGCATGTACGTTTGTAATCAAAGGAATCGTTTCGGTGGCACCTTCGGGCGTGTACTCGGCATCATCCGGGCCTGGGGTGATGGTGGGGACATTCGGCATAGCGTCTCCTTTATAGAAAGTTCCTCAATAAGTATATGCGCCCGTCGCGTAAGGCGGGCGCATATGGCGGATTCTTTCGGAACTGTTAGATTGGTCGCAGCGGCTCCACGTTGTGGGAATGCGCGCGTTGCACTACGAGTGGACAACCACGCACAGGCCGACTTTGATGCAGTCGTGAAGTGCCTTTGCATCGGCCAGGCGCAGGTTGATGCAACCGTGGCTGCCGCACCACTTGTACGACTCGGCATTATCGAAGCTCTTGTCGTTTTGCCAGGTGGCGTCGTGGAATCCGACCATATTGCCCTCGAACGGCATCCAATAGCTGACCGGGCTCTCGTATTTGGGCTTGCCGGTCTCGGGGTCCTTGGCACCGATAAGCTTGCTGGCGCCATTGTTGCTGTTGATCTGCCATACGCCCTCGGGGGTGGCGTCCTCTCCCGGCTTGCCAGAAATAAAGTTGGCCTCCCAAACGATATTACCGTTCTCGTCATAGTAGCGCGCGTGCTGCTCGGACAGATCGACGTCGATATACGCCTTCCAGTCGGGCTCTCCCTTTGCGGTAAAGGTGTCGGCCTTCTGGGAGTACTTGATCTCGATTTCGCCGGTCTGCTTGTTGTTAATGGCGTCCTCGACCTGCTTGGCGAGCGAGCTGCTGTCGATGGACCAACCAAAGTCACCGCCTTCAACGGCACACTGCTTGCCATCGGCGCGTGTCCACCAGCGAGTGGAGCCCACGGTATTAAAGCCGTTCGCGAGCTCGGCTGCCCAGCTGCTGATTTGCGACGTATCGAGCGTGGGGTTGGCAGGATCGGCAAAGCTGATCCACTGCAACACGGAGCTGCCATCAACCTTTCCGGCATCCTCGCCGTTGAGCTTGAGGGTCACGTTGACGCCCAAGAAGTTGTTGGCGGCATCGCATGCGGCCTGAATCTGATCATCGGTCAGCGTTCCATTGAGCGGCTCATAGGCATCGTTGCCGAGCTTGGAAAGATCTACGGTCTCGGCCAGCGAGGCAAGCTCGAGCTCGGCATACTTAATGACATGCTCGCGGTTGAGTTTTTCGTTGGAGCGCGCCTTCTCGACGGTAAACTTGCCGGCCTGCTCGTCATAGGAGCTATTGGCCTCGAACGTGCCCGAGCGCCCCTCGTTAAACTCGTCGATGGCGGCGCCCAGATCCTTCTCAAACTGCTTTTGGTCAAAGGTGTCGGAGAGCATGGACAGGTCGACGTCTTGATCAAGATCGACTTCGTTGGAGCTAGCGGTTGTTTTGGTCTTGCCGCTTAAGGATTCTACAAGGCGAACCGGCCATACAATGGCTTCGTTGCGGCTGATAATCTCTTTTGCGGCAGCTTCGCCGTCGACAATGGGCTCATCGGACTCGGGCTGATAGGTCCAGCTAAAGTCATCGCCTGTCACGGTGAGCTTATAGTGCTTCCAAGCCGAGTTGACCTTGGTGGCGGCAGACGAAGCGTTGGAGAACGAGACATCGACGCCGGCGATAGTGGTGTTGGGGTAGGCTACCTGCGAAAACGCTACGACGCCTACGATATAGACAATGACGATAAGACCCAGAACGACAAAGAGCGTCGTCTTTTTGCCCGACTTATTGTTCTCGGCGGGTTTGCGTGCGGGGCCGCGATCGCCTCGAGCGTGCGTGGGGGGCTGCTTGGGCGCATTGCCATTTGTCTGGCGCTGCTGATGCTGCTTGTTCGGACGTTGGGAAACGTTTGCCGCACCTCGCTGCTGACCGCGGCTCGGCGCGATAGGACGCGGCGATTGAACGCCGCCGGTGTGCCTGCTCGGCTGCTGCGGATCGGGAATCAGTTGAGTTCGATCGTTTTGCGACATCGTATGCATATCCTTCGAATTTCGCCTTGCGGCTCATCGTGTTTTTACTGGGCTTGCATTATAGCGATTACCTAGTTGTTTGTGGTATGGAAACGGTGGCATTCAAAAGAGGTGGGACATTTGTCCCACCTTCGAGTCGTTCTTTGTCGCTATCCGCACACACCGCATTTTGCACAGGCCGAAAGTGCGGCCGGAGCCTGCGCGATGCCGCCCTTTGCCGTCTCGCGCAGCGTGGCCGGCAACGCGTGGCCCACCGAGAGCATGACGTGTGCCATCTGGTCAAACGGCACCAGGCTCTTAATGCCGGCGAGGGCGAGTTGTGCGGAGCTAAAGGCGGCTGCCACGCCGATGGCGTTGCGGTTTTGGCAGGGCACCTCCACGAGGCCACCGACGGGGTCACAAACGAGGCCCAGCAGATTACTTAGCGCGATGGAACTGGCGTCGAGCGCCTGCTCGGGTGTGCCGCCGAGCATCTGCACCAGCGCGGCGGCGGCCATGGCGGCCGCACTTCCGACCTCGGCCTGACAGCCGCCCTCGGCGCCGGCAACGCAGGCGCTCGTGGTGAGGTTGAGGCCGATGGCGGCGGCGCAGTAGAGCGCGTCTATGACCTGTTCGTCGTCGAGCTGCAGGTGGTCGGCGAGCGCCAGCACGCAGCCGGGTACTACGCCTGCGGAGCCTGCCGTGGGGGCAGCGACGATCACACCCATCGTGGCTGAGCGCTCGAGCACGGCCATGGCGTGGGCCACGGCGTCGGTCTGGACGGCGCCCATCAGGCTTGTGCTCAGATCGTTTCGGCCGGTGGCATCGACGAGCTTTGCCTCGCCGCCGATGAGGCCGCCGAGCGAGCGTTGCGGATTGGAAATGGGGGCCGTGGTCTCCTCGCGCATGACGTCGAGCACGCGGCGCATGGCGGCGACGGCGTGGGCCTCGCCGGTCAGGCGCGCCTCGCGAACGGCCATGACGGCGCCGATGCTGAGCCCCAGTTCCTCGCACGCATCGAGCAGCTGCTCGCCGTCGTCGAAGATTTCCTTGGCCGAGACGCCGGGGGAGAGCGACGAAGCAGAACCGGGGAGCTCGATAAAGGTCGCGTAATCGACATTGTCGAGCTTACGCAGCATCGGGACAACAGTGTCGTCGGGCGCGCCGTCGGTCTCAAAGACGGAGTAGGCCTGGCCGCCCACTTCGGTGCGGTAGGTGCGGCAGAAGGCGATGTTCACGTGTGCGTAGGCGAGCAGGTTGGTGAGCGCGGCGAGCACGCCGGGGACGTCGTAGTGCGCCACGAAGAGCGTTGAGTACATGCCCGAGATGTCAACGCCGACGCCGTTAATGCGGCTGATGCGCATCTTGCCGCCGCCCAGGCTCTCACCGCGGACCTGTGCCGTCGCACCCGTGTCGTCGACCATGTCAATGTCGACGGTGTTGGGGTGGATGGAGGCGTCGTCGCCCTTGATGTCAAAGTGATATTCGAGGCCCTGCTCGCGTGCGAGGTCGAAGGCCTGCTTGATGTTCTCGTCGTCGGTGTCGAGGCCCAGGATGCCCGCGACGAGCGCACGATCGGTGCCGTGGCCGCGGTAGGTGTGGGCAAAGGAGTTCCACAGGCCAAAGGTGACCTTAGTGATGCGGCCTTCCAGCAGGCTGGCGGCAACTTGGGCGCAGCGCAGGGCGCCGGCGGTGTGCGATGAGCTGGGGCCGACCATGACGGGGCCCAAGATCTCGAATGCCGAGGTCGTAGCTAGTGTTTGCGGCTTGCCTGCCATATGCGCTCCTGTTCTATCCCGTCGTTCCGAGGGCTTTGGTATTTGGTCGCCTGCTCTACAGTCCTGACTCGCACGGAGGCCACATTAAGTGGCCTCCGGCTCGTGCGGAACTCGCGATCGACCAAATACCAAAGCCCTCGGAACTTAGGATACATGGTAGGGGCACGCTTGCTGCAAAATTCATCAGCTGGGAACCTATTCTGCGTCCCATGTCGACTCATCTTCGCCACCGGTTAATAAAAAAGAGGTACCGGTTGTTCCGGTACCTCTTTTTGGCGTGTTTCTATTTGGCTGTGGCTTTTCTCGTTAGCTTACAGGCCGCAGGCTGCTTTGAGTTCTTCGACTCGGTCGGTATTCTCCCAGGTGAAGTCGGCGTCTTCGCGGCCGAAGTGACCGTAGGCTGCCGTCTTTTCGTAGATGGGGCGACGCAGGTCTAGGTCGCGGATGATAGCCCCCGGGCGCAGGTCGAAGGTCTTCTCAACGGCCTCGACGATCTTGTCCTCGGCGACCTTAGCGGTACCGAAGGTGTCGACCATGATTGAGAGGGGCTTGGAAACGCCGATGGCGTAGGCAAGCTCGACTTCGCAGCGGTCGGCCAGACCGGCGGCGACCACGTTCTTAGCGACCCAGCGCGCGGCATACGCGGCGGAACGGTCGACCTTGGTGCAGTCCTTGCCGCTAAAGGCGCCACCGCCGTGACGGCCGTAGCCGCCGTAGGTGTCGACGATGATCTTGCGGCCGGTGAGGCCCGTGTCGCCCATGGGGCCGCCCACGACAAAGCGACCGGTGGGGTTCACGTAGATCTCCGCGTTGTCCCACGGCATGTTCTCGGCGGCCATGACCGGGGTGATGACGTGCTCGATGAGGTCGGCCTTGATCTTGCCCATGTCCTCGATCTCGGCGGCGTGCTGCGTGGAGATGACGATGGTCGTGACCTCGACGGGCTTGCCTTCCTCGTAGCGCACGGTGACCTGGGTCTTGCCGTCGGGACGCAGATAGGCGAGGGTACCGTCGTGACGCACGGCGGCCAGGCGCTCGGCCAGGCGGCTTGCCAGGTAGTGTGGCATGGGCATGAGGGTCTTGGTCTCGTTGGAGGCATAACCGAACATCATGCCCTGGTCGCCGGCACCGATCAGGTCGATCGGGTCGGTGGTAGCGCCGGTCTGGGTCTCGAAGGACTCGTCAACGCCCTGGGCGATATCGGGCGACTGCTCGTGGATGAGGCTCATAACGCCGCAGGTGTCGCAGTCAAAACCGAACTTGGCACGGTTGTAGCCAATGCGGCGGATGACGCCGCGGGCGATTTCCTGTACGTCGACGTAGGCCTGGGTGCGAATTTCGCCGGCAACGATGATGGTGCCGGTGGTCACGAGGGTCTCGCAGGCGCAGCGGACGTTCTCCGCGTTGGCAGGCACGCCGTTGGGGGCGATGTAGCCCTGCTCCTGGAGCTCTATTTCTTTGGCGAGGATTGCGTCGAGGACGGCGTCACTGATCTGGTCAGCGATCTTATCGGGATGACCTTCGGTCACCGACTCCGACGTAAAAACAAAGGACCCGTGTTGGGGTGGGATGGAACGAAGTTCTTCTGACATGATTGTCCTTTCAAAAACGTGTCCCAGCGACCGTTACCATTCCGCCGGGCTCTCTATGCAAGGGCACATCATAGCGCGTAAATCAAACATTCACACCCTTTCCGCACCTACTCATTGGGGACAGACTTAAATGACCAGCCAATAGTACTCATTGGGGACAGACTTAAATGACCAGTCTTAAACCAAGAATGTCCCCAATGACTACAACGATTGGTCATTTAAGTCTGTCCCCAATGAGTAGTCCCCAATGAGTGGGTCGGTGCCCTTTGTGCGGAGGTTGCTTTGATGCTTTATACTGGTGCGGTTAGACATCCATCCTGCAACCGAGGAGATTTCCATGGCATCAGACGTTCGCGTCCGCTTTGCACCCTCACCGACGGGCAAGCTGCACATCGGCGGCGCCCGCACCGCTATCTATAACTGGGCTTTCGCCCGCGCAAACGGCGGTACGTTCATTCTGCGCATCGACGACACCGATCCCACCCGTTCCACCGACGAGAACACGCAGATCATTTTGCGCGCCATGCGTTGGCTGGGCTTGGACTGGGACGAGGGCCCCGAGGTGGGCGGCGACTATGGTCCCTATGCCCAGACCGAGCGCCTGGACCTGTACAAGCAGGCCGCCCAGAAGCTTTGGGATGAGGGCAAGGCCTATCCCTGCTTCTGCACCAAGGAGCAGCTCGATGCCGACCGCAAGGCCGCGCAGGAGCGCAAGGACCCCTTCCAGGGCTATCAGCGTCGTTGCCGCGATCTTGATCCCGAGGAGGCCCGCCGCCGCATCGAGGCCGGCGAGTCCTACGTCCTGCGCATCAAGGTGCCCGAGGACCGCGGCGACGTCGTCGTCCACGACGCCGTCCACGGCGAGGTGACCTTCGACGCCAAGGAGCTCGACGACTTTGTCATCTTCCGCTCCGATGGCACGCCCACGTACAACTTCGCGACCGTCGTCGACGACGCCATGATGAAGATTACCCATGTCATCCGCGGCGACGACCACCTGTCCAACACCCCGCGTCAGGTCATGGTCTACGAGGCCCTCGGCGCGCCCGTGCCTACGTTCGCCCACATTTCCATGATCTTGGGTGCCGACGGCAAGAAGCTCTCCAAGCGCCACGGCGCCACCTCGGTGGAGGAGTACCGCGACGCTGGTTACCTGTCCGACGCCTTCGTCAACTATCTGGCGCTGCTCGGCTGGTCGCTCGACGGCGAGACCACAATCATTCCGCGCGATGTCCTGGCCAGCAAGTTCTCGCTCGACCGCATCTCCAAGAACCCGGCGACCTTCGACCCCAAGAAACTCGACTGGGTCAACGCCGAGTACATCAACGGCATGTCCGATGCCCAGTTTGCCGACGAGATCATGGTCCCCGAGCTGCACGAGGCGGGTCTCATCGAGGGCAACGTCGAGTACGGCGAGGATTGGATCGATGCGCTTGCCGCCATCGTCAAGCCGCGCACCAAGATGCCGGCCGACGCCGTGACCGTCGCCGCTCCCATCTTTGCTACGGCCGAGACGCTCGAGTATGACGAGAAATCCGTCAACAAGGGCCTGGCCAAGGAAGGCATGGGTGCCATCCTGGACGCCGCCAAGGCCGCGCTCGAGGGCGTGGACGAGTGGACCGCCGAGGCCATCGACGCTGCGCTTGAGCCGCTGCCCGAGCAGATGGACCTCAAGAAGCGCGTTGTGTTCCAGGCCGTGCGCGTCGCCGTCTGCGGCAACATGGTGAGCCCTCCGCTGGGCGAGACCATGGCGCTCGTCGGCCGCGACGATTGCCTGGCGCGCATCGACCGCGCCCGCACGATGGCGCTGTAGTAGACGCGCAAATGCATGTATCCGAGCCCCGTTCACCCCGAGCGGGGCTCTTGTTTCTGTACCGATGAGTGGGTTGCTGGGACAAAATAATCAGTAGTGTTTGTCCCATATTCGAGCGACGCAACAAGCTCGACACTCGTATCGGCCATGGGACAAACACTACTGATTATTTTGTCCCAGTCCTTTCAGGTCCGTTCGTTAGAGGTGGTGTATGGCTCAACAACTGTCGCTGTTTGGTTCGCCGGAACCGGAGGAGGCTCTGGTGAAGCTCATGCCTGCCGCTGCCTCGGTTCAGCCTAAGCCTGCACCTGAGCCCATCGCTGCCTACGCGAGCGTGGTTCTCGACATTCCTACCCGAGCGCTGTCCGAGCCATTCGCCTACTGCATTCCCCAGTCCCTTGCCAACGAGGCGCAGATCGGATCTACGGTCCTGGTTCACTTTGGTAACCGTGCCGCCGCGGGCTATGTCGTCGACATTGCGCCTGAGCTGGGCGATCTGCAGGGTAACAACGCCCTCGACCCCGCGCGCATTAAAGCCGTCGAGGCTATCCTCAGCAAACCGCTCTTTACCGCCGAAGCCGCCCGTATCGCACGCTGGATGAGCCACGAGTACGTCGCAACGCTTTCCGAGTGCCTGCGCCTGTTTTTGCCCCCGGGCGGCAGTCCGCGTGTGGTCAAGGGTGACGACGGCGTGTGGACGGTTGAACGTCCAGCCGTCAAACCCATCCAAAATCGCTGGGTTATGCTCACGCCCGAAGGCTTCGACTATACGCCGCCCAAGACCGCGGTCCGCCAGCGCCAACTCATCGAGGCGCTCCAGTGCGGCCCGGTCACGACGCGCGACCTCAACCTTCTCTATAACAGCATGTCGGCGACCATCAAGGCGCTCGAAAAACGCGGCGTCGTGGTTGTGGAGGAGCGCCGCGCCTGGCGTGGCTGCAACGAGCAGACCACGCTGTCCTCGGCGAGCGGCAAGGCCCCGATGGCACTCACCAACGGTCAGCGACAGGCCCTCGCGCAGATTGAGCGCGCACGCCTTGACGCTCACGGCGACGTGGTCCTAGTCGATGGAGTCACTGGATCCGGCAAAACCGAGGTCTACCTTTCCGCTATCGAGCGCGTGCTCGCGGCCGGCCGCTCAGCCTGCGTACTGGTGCCCGAGATATCGCTGACAGCCCAGACCGTCGGCCGCTTCCGCTCGCGCTTTGGCGAGACGGTCGCCGTGTTCCATTCGCGGCTTTCGGCCGGCGAGCGCCTGGACCAGTGGGATATGGTTGCCAGCGGTGCGGCCCGCGTGGTCGTCGGCGCTCGCTCGGCGCTCTTTTGCCCGCTCAGCGACTTGGGCCTCATCATCATCGACGAGGAACACGAGACCAGTTACAAGCAGGGCTCCAGCCCGCGCTACCATGCGCGCGAGGTTGCGGCCGAGATGGCGCGCCGCTATCGCTGCCCACTTGTGCTGGGCTCGGCCACGCCTTCTGCCGAGGCCCTCGACCGCTGCCGCCGCGGTACATACAACGGTGCTACCTGGACGCGTGTCGAGATGCCCGAGCGCCCGGGACTCGCCGTGCTGCCTACGGTCCGCATTGCCGACCTGCGCCGTGAGTTTTCACACGGCAGCCGCTCCATGTTCTCAAAACCCTTGATGGAGGGCTTGGAGCGTGTGGTCGAGCGTCGCGAGAAGGCCGTGCTGCTGCATAACCGCCGTGGCTTTGCGCCGTTCCTGATGTGTCGCGAGTGCGGCTGCGTTCCCACCTGCAACCACTGCTCCACAGCGCTTACGTATCACGAGCGCACGCACACGCTGCAATGTCACACATGCGGATCCTCCTGGCGCGTGCAGCCGTATCCCGCGCCCACGAGTCGTTGCCCCAAGTGCGGCAGCCGCTACCTGGCAAAAATGGGGCTGGGCACGCAGCAGATCGAGGACGCACTGCACCAGATGCTGCCCGAGGACGTCGCCATCATCCGCATGGATGCCGATTCCACGCGCGGCAAGGATTCGCACAAAAAGCTGCTCGAGCAGTTCGATGCGGCCGATTGCGCCGTGTTGCTGGGCACCCAAATGATCGCAAAGGGTCTCGATTTTCCCGAGGTCACGCTCGTGGGCGTGGTCAATGCCGACTTCGCCCTCAAGCTGCCCGATTTCCGCGCAGGGGAGCGCGCCTACGATCTGCTGGAACAGGTGGCGGGCCGTGCCGGTCGCGGCGATCGTCCCGGTGAGGTGATCATCCAGACCTACCTGCCCGAGGATCCGGTCATTCGCGCCGTCGCTAAGCACGACCGTTCGATCTTTACCGACTACGACCTGGACCAGCGTCGCGACGCGCTGTATCCGCCGTTTGTGCGTCTGGTCAACATTTTGGTGTGGTCGGCGAACCGAGACGACGCGCAGGACTACATTGGGCGCATTGCAAAGCTTCTTAAGCGCCGCTGGCATGCCGCCGCGCCCGATTTTTTGCGGGCGGGGAGTGCCGTGCCGCAGGTGCTAGGCCCGGCTTCGTGTGTAATCGAGAGAGCCAAGGACCGTTACCGCTTCCATCTGCTTGTGAAGTCGCCCGTGGGGTACCATGTCTCTGATGATATCGACGCCTGCCTCAAAGAGGTGGGCTCTGTGCGCGGCGTGAGCGTGAGCGTTGACGTCGACGCCTATGATTTGATGTAACAACCCGAAAGGATGGCCATGGAAGCCAACGGAATCGTACTGTCGCCCGACCCTCGTCTGCGCCAGGAGTGCGCCGTCATCGAGGAGATCACCCCGGCGATCGAGGCGCTTGCCGAGAAGATGAAGAAGATGATGTTCGAGAACGGCGGCTGCGGCCTGGCTGCTCCGCAGATCGGCGAGCTTATTCAGCTCGTCACCATCGACTGCGACTACAGCGACAAGAACGACTACGACCCGTACGTGCTCATCAACCCTGTTATTGTTGAGCAGAGTGACCATCTGGTGCCGTTTAGCGAGGGCTGCCTGTCTATCCCCGGGATTAACTGCGAGATCGAGCGTCCCGACCATGTCGTCGTCGAGGCGTATGACCTGGACGCCAACCTGATTCGCTATGAGGCCTCGGGCGATCTGTTCTGCGTGTGCCTGCAGCATGAGATCGATCACCTGCACGGCAACACCATGTTCGAGCGACTGAAGCCGATGCAGAGGATCAAGGCCGTCAAGGAGTACCAGGACGCCCTGGCCCGCGGCGCTCGACCGGGCGAGACGGAGTAGGTCCCATCGTCCCCGGGG